>JAZQIF010000035.1:0-5713 GCA_045540935.1 Erysipelotrichaceae bacterium
CTCTCCTATGTTTCATATAAGGGATAAAGTCATTGATTCCAAGATCATCGTTGCCCCGATGGCCGGCATCACCAACGATGCCTTTAGGCAGCTGTGCTTTGAATTCGGGGCAGGACTGGTCTATACCGAGATGGTCTCGGATAAGGCGATCTTCTATAACAATAAGAAGACTTTGGATATGCTTAAGGTATCAGATGAATTTCATCCGGTCTCCTTACAGTTATTCGGCAGTGATGTCGCGTCCATGGTCTATGCGGCGAAGGTCTTAGATAAAGATACGAACTGCGATTTTATCGACATCAATATGGGCTGTCCGGTCAACAAGGTCGTCAAGACCGGCGCCGGTTCGGCGATGATGAAAGATGAAGAGCGCACTGTCGAGATCGTAAAAAAGGTCATCGAAGCGGTGGATAAACCCGTGACTGTCAAGATGCGTCTTGGCTGGGACAGGGAACATATGAACTATCTGTCGCTGTCGAAAAAGCTTCAGGATGTCGGTGTCAGTGCGATCGCCTTACATGCCCGCACGAGGTCACAGATGTACGAAGGTCATTCCGACTGGAGTCATATCAAAGTCTTGAAAGACAATCTGGATATCCCGGTATTCGGCAATGGCGATGTCAAGACGCTTGATGATTTCATTGAGATGTCAAAGCAGACGAACTGCGATGCCGTCATGATCGGAAGAGGCCTGGTCGGCAATCCCTTCCTGATCAAAGAGATCGCGTGTTACCTGAAAGGGGAAGAGAATCCTTTGAGCGATCGCAAAGACCGCTTTGAATATTGTCTCAAACATGCGGAAAAGCTCATTGCCCTCAAAGGTGAAAAGATGGCGATGGGTGAGATGCGGGGACTGGCGCCGCACTACATCTCCGGTCTTTATGATTCGACGACCTACAAGGAAAAGATGAGTCACATGAAGACCTATGAGGATCTCAAAGCCATACTCGATCGCTACGATGCCTTTTTAGACGAAAGACAATAAGCCATCAGACTTGCTCAGAGCATCATTCCATGGTGCTCTTTTCTTTTGGTCCATAATAAAGACGGGAGGAAAACTTATGAGTAAAGTATTGGTTGCGTATTTCTCTGCCAGCGGCGTGACAGCGGCAGCGGCTGAAAAACTCTGTCAGATGGAAAACGGCGATCTGTTTGAGATCGTCCCGGAAGAAGCATATACAAAAGAAGATCTTGACTATACAAAGAAAGATTCAAGATCCAACGTCGAAATGGCCGATATGAACTGCCGTCCGAAGATGAAGGGCTGCGTCGAAAACATGGCGGACTATGATGTCGTCTTTGTCGGCTTCCCGATCTGGTGGGGCAGAGAGCCGAGCATCATCGATACCTTCCTGGAGGCTTATGATTTTTCAGGCAAGAAAGTCGTCCCGTTCTGCACGTCCGGCGGCAGCGGCATCAATGGTGCGGAAAAGAGGTTCAAAGAGCTTCTCGGTGAAATAGTCACGGTGGAAGCAGGCAAGCGCTTAGGCGGCACGATCGAGGAAGAAGAACTGAAGACCTGGATGAAAGGGATCATGGATTGAGTCTCTTCGATCTTATAAAACAAAGACGCTCCGTGCGTTCTTTTGACGGCCGTCCTTTATCAAAAGAAGATCTGGAAAGGATCGAAGCTTTTATCAGTACGGTCGATGATCCTTTTGATAAGAAGATCGACTGGTCTTTTCTTTCGCAAAGTCAAAACAAGCTTTCCGTCCCGGTGATCACGGGATGCGATACCTATATCGCCGGCAAGATGAAGAAGGAAAACGACTTCGAACTGACCTTCGGTTACATCTTTGAACAGATTGTCTTGTATTGTACATCGATCGGCGTAGGTACGACCTGGATCGCCGGCACGATGGACCGCAAGGGTTTTGAAGAAGCGATCGATCTGAAAGAAGATGAAGTCATGCCATGTATCTCACCGCTTGGCTATGCGGCAGAAAAGATGTCGTTTCGTGAAACGATGATGCGAAAAGGCATCAAGGCCGATACGCGTCTTCCTTTTGAGACCTTGTTCTTTGAGGAAGATCTTCTGACGCCTCTGTCAAAGCAAAAAGACCAGGATCTTACAGAGCTTCTTGAACTGGTCAGGCTTGCGCCATCCGCTGTCAACAAGCAGCCCTGGCGTATCGTGATCAGAGACGACATCGCACATTTCTATGAGAAGTCGGACAAAGCTTATTCTTCAAAAGACGGTTATGATATTCAGAAGATCGATATGGGTATCGCCTTATGCCACTTTGTATCAGGTTTAAAAGAAATGGGGAAGCAGGGAAAAATCTTCTTTGAAGAGCCGGATATCGAAGTTCCTTTGAATACGTTTTATATCGCTTCCGTAAAATATGAGTGATGCGCTGCAGCTGCAGCGCATCTTATTTTATCTGCCAGTCGATCGGCTTCAGACCGTTTTCTTTTAAGAACCGGTTGGTCCTTGAGAAAGGCCTTGAACCGAAAAAGCCGTTGTAGGCACTTAAAGGGGATGGGTGGACCGATTCGATGATCAGATGTTTCGGGTCGGTGATGAATTGTTTCTTAGACCTGGCGTTGGACCCCCAGAGGATGAAGACGACAGGTTCTTTCTTTTCGTTGAGCTTCTGGATGATCGTATCGGTGAGGATCTCCCAGCCTTTGCCTCGGTGGGAATTGGCCCGATGTTCTTCCACGGTCAGAACAGTATTGAGAAGAAGGACGCCTTGTTTTGCCCAGTCGATCAGAAAGCCGTGGTTTGGTATCGTACAGCCAAGATCGTCATGTAATTCCTTATATATGTTCTGTAAAGAAGGCGGGACCTGCACGCCTTTGGATACGGAAAAAGCCAGGCCGTGTGCCTGTCCCGGTTCGTGGTAGGGGTCCTGTCCCAGTATGACGACTTTGGTGTCCTTGTAAGGGGTGAGCCTCAATGCCGTATAGATGTATCTGGGAATGGGATAGATGGTCTTGTTTTGGTATTCGGAATCGAGGAAGACGCGCAGTTTCTGATAGTAGTCTTTTTCGAATTCTTCACCGATGACTTCATCCCAGTCATTGCCGATCATTTTCACAAAATCATTATATAATATTCTTATGTTTACAAAAATCGATGAAGCGATCGAATGGATCACCCATCGCAAATCTTCGAATTATTCTTTCGAACATTTCAAGAAAGTCGTGCATCTTGCGGGCGATCCGCAGGATGATTTTTCTCTGATCCATGTGGCAGGGACGGACGGCAAGGGTTCGACAGTGAATTATCTGTGTGACTTGCTGATGTCACAAGGCTTTAAAGTCGGCACTCTGACTTCGCCGCATTATGAGACTCACCTCGACCGCATCCGTGTCAACGGGAAGAATATCACCGATTCGGCATTCCTCAATATCCTGAATGCCAACTATGAGTTCTTCATGGAAAACAAGCTTTCGATGTTTGAGATGGATTATCTTATCATGTGCGACTATTTCAAGCAGGAAAACATCGATTATGCGATCGTGGAAGTCGGACTGGGCGGAAGGCTCGATTCGACCAATGTCGTCAATGATACCAAACTTTCGATCATCACGACGATCGGATTCGATCATATGGATCGGTTGGGCAATACACTTCCTGAGATCTGTTATGAAAAGTGCGGCATCATCAAGAACGGTTCCAAGGTCTTATGCGGAAGGCTCGATGATGAATGCATGAAAGTCGTCCATGAAGTCGCCGAAGAAAGAAACAGCGACGTGTATGTATTGAAAGACTATACCGACTTGGGCGACCGCCGTTTTAAGTACAACGGCAGGGAATATGAACTTTCTTCTTTCGCCAATTATCAGCTGCACAATGCCTCACTGGCTCTGGAGGCATTGGATATCATCGCAAGAGAAGATGGATTTGTCATCGACTACGAAAAGGCGAAGGAAGCTTTGCATAAGTCCTTGTGGAAGGGCAGATTTCAGATCGTTCATCAGAATCCGAGAGTCATCCTGGATGGCGCTCACAACATCCATGCCTGCAAGGCGCTGGTAAAATCATTCGATCCGTTTACAGGTTCCAAGTGCATCATCTTTTCGGCTTTGAAGCGCAAGGAATACAAGAAGATGATCGAATTATTGAAGGATCATTGCGACAGACTCATTCTGACAAGCTTTGAGACGTACAATCAGACCATCGATCTGAATGAGTTTGAAGGCTATGACAGGGAACCCGATTATCAAAAAGCGATCGATGAGGCGATGAAGGAATATGACAACATCCTCATATGCGGGTCTTTGTATTTCCTGAGTGAAGTTGTACTTCATGCCAGATTCGACTAAAATGGATATATAGAAGTGAGGTAATAATATCATATGATCGATTACACTGAAGGATCTCAAAAACAGTATCATATCGGCACCGGTAAAGACGATATCGGTCAGTATGTCATTTTGCCGGGTGATCCGGGAAGATGCGAAAAGATCGCGAAATATTTTGACAACCCTGTCAAGACCGGACAGAACAGGGAATATACCACATATACCGGAACTTTGAACGGCGTCAAAGTCTCCGTGTGTTCGACAGGCATCGGCGGGCCGAGTGCTTCCATCGCTTTGGAAGAACTGGTCGCCAATGGCGCCCATACCTTCATCCGTATCGGTACGTGCGGGGGCATGCAGCTGGACGTCAAGTCGGGTGATGTCGCTGTCTCGACCGCTTCCATCCGTATGGAAGGGACAAGCAGAGAGTATGCACCGATCGAATTCCCGGCTGTTGCCAATCTGGATGTCACCAACGCTCTGGTGCAGGCTTGCAAGAACCTGAACCAGTCCTATGTCGTCGGTGTCTCCCAATCCAAGGATGCCTTCTATGGACAGCATCGTCCGGAAACACTTCCGAATGGCGATGAGCTTTTAAGAAAATGGAAAGCCTGGCTGGCTCTTGACTGCAAGGTCTCCGAGATGGAATCAGCTGCACTGTTTATCGTCGGCCAGTATCTGAAGGTGAGAGTTGGCTCCTGCTTCTTAGTCGTTGCCAACCAGGAAAGGGCAAAAGCGGGTCTTGATAATCCGCAGGTCCATGATACTGATGGCGCCATCCGTGTAGCGATCGAAGCGATGAAGATCCTGATCGATGAGGATAAGAAGAAACAGTAAACTGCCATTCATCAATCTTCTTGTCTGGATCCTGTTTCTTTCACCTGTAATGAAACTTGATCTGTTGAAGGAAAATTATTCGACCCTTAGTCTTCATACTAAGGGTTATTTGTTTTTATTTCTTCTGGGCATTCTGACCGGAGCTTTGATGGGTTATGAGACCTGTAAGATCAGTGACAGAAGAAACGGTATACTCCTTTTTCTCTCACTGCTTCTGGGCACAATCGTGCCTCATGAAGTGCCATATCACTTAAGAGGCAACCTTCATCTTCTGTTTGCCTATCTTGGGGGAGCCGGGCTTCTGGCGATAACATATATCAATCTGTATAGGAAGAGGAATGAAAAGCTTTTGACTATATTTCATTTTGTCTTGTTGGGATGTTTTCTTCTCTACATGAAATATATGATGGTCAATACTTTGATCGAAGTCCTGCTGATGAGCGTGTGTATGTTTATCAACTGTGCTTTGTGTACAGAACAATAAAAATAAGAAAAGTTTTTTAGGTATCGGGCTTCCTTTTGTGCTTCCTTTCTACAAATAATGTAATGGAGCAACGTTGCATGTTAAGTTCATCCGGACATACTTGCGCAGTAAAATATCATCTATGAATCAAGAAAGCAT
>JAZQIF010000036.1:0-3832 GCA_045540935.1 Erysipelotrichaceae bacterium
CAGTTTCCTCATTGCCGATTCAATCTCCTGGGGTATCACACGAACGTATGTAGAAAACACAGTTCAACCTGCATAAACCGAATGACTGTCAATGAAGTGACCGGCTGACTGGCTTTCGTGCGGACGCACATGGTCCAAGGAGTTGACCGTCACACCTTTGCCACTTCATTCTAACAGTCTAAGCAATGAGAGGATGCAGTCCTGGCTGGCTGCCAGGATATGCAACCCATATCTATATAGTAGGAGGAAATAATATATGTGGAGTTTCATTGAAAAACAGATATTGGGCATGAGGTGGCTGAATGAACTGATCGGAAAGCTTTTATCGGCTTTCGGTGTTAATACAGATACAAGACTGGGAGCTTCTGTGCAGTTTTACATCTATGATGTCATCAAGATCACATTTCTTCTATGCTTTCTGATCTTTGTGATCGGCTATATCCAGTCGTTCTTTCCTCCGGAAAAGTCAAGAAAAATACTGGGAAAGTTCCATGGCTTTACAGCAAATACGATAGCAGCATTATTGGGAACGGTGACGCCTTTCTGTTCCTGCTCATCCATTCCGCTATTTATCGGCTTTACCTCTGCAGGATTGCCGGTATCGACGACCTTCTCGTTCCTGATCTCTTCTCCTATGGTGGACCTTGGATCGCTGGTCCTGCTGATATCGATATTCGGTTTTCAGGTCGCAGTCGTTTATGTGGTGACAGGCCTTGTGCTGGCTATTCTGGGCGGATGGCTGATCGAGAAATTAGGAATGGAGAGATATGTTGAAGAGTTTGTCAGAGCCGGAAATGTGATCGATACCGAAAATGAAAAGCCTTCTTTCAAACAGAGAATCGATTTTGCCAGGGAACAGGTCAGGGAAACATTCACGAAAGTATTCCCATATATCCTGATCGGAGTTGGCATTGGAGCTTTCATTCATAACTATCTGCCGGAAAGGTTTATTGTAGATGTCTTGGGTGAAAGAAATCCGCTGGGAGTCTTATTGGGGACTTTGCTGGGGATCCCGATGTATGCGGATATCTTTGGAACGATACCCGTAGCCGAAGCGCTTCTAGCAAAGGGAGCCCGGTTAGGAACGGTGCTGTCGTTCATGATGTCGGTCACAACGCTGTCTTTACCGTCCCTTATCATGCTGAAGAAAGCAGTGAAGAAGGAATTACTGTTTGTTTTTATCGCGATCTGCGTGATCGGGATCATACTGATCGGCTACATGTTTAATTTCATGCAGCCTTATCTGGTCATTTCATAAGGAGGAGAAAGAAAATGTCAGAATGCAAATGTAATGGAAACTGTACACCAGCCATAAGCTCAATAAAGGTGCTGGGTTCGGGATGTGCGAAATGTCATAAGCTTCTAGAGAACACGAAAAAGGCTGTTGACGGAAAGAAACTGGATCTTGAAGTAGAATATATCACCGATATTGAAAAAGTAATGTCCTATGGTATCATGTCTTTTCCGGCATTGCTTATCAATGACAAAATTGCTTCAGTTGGAAGAGTGCTGTCAGTGGATGAGATATTGAATCTTTTAGAAACAAATTAGATGTCTGATGTATTGAGTGATCTGCAGAATTATAGTCTCTATCGTCGGATAGTGTTAGATGTTTATAAAACTGTAGAAATACGAACAGAATTCAAAAAGAGGCAGTTCAATTTGCCCCAATGGCGTCAACCTAAGAAAGGCTGGCGCTTTTTTGTGTGAGGATTAAATCCATTCCAGAATTAGGACAATATCCTTTATATTACATATATGTAGTTAAGTATATATTATATAAAATATTTTATATAAACGTTAATATATTATAATATAGTTAAGAAAGGAGCTACATTATATGTTTTTGAGAGTCATTCCGAACAACAAAGGAAGCAAAAGCACCGTATTTTGCGATCTGGTTGAATCCTACCGCGATGAAACCAATGTCTCCAGACACCGTGTTGTAGTTAAGCTGGGGCAATTCGACAGGGAAAGAGTTCCCTATCTGAAGGCGGCCTTCAATTCAGGCGATCCTGCCATCATCCTTGAAAATGAACTCAAGAAGCTTTGATGTCGCATCGAAGGATCTGTCGGATCTTTTCAGGAAATTCGCGGAATTCATAAGATCGAAGGAGATCTTAGAAAAGATGCGCAGATATCCAAGTGCATTCAGGCGCATATACAAATTCCCTTTTTATGATGTCTTACTTTATCTGATCTTCCGCAATGAGAAGTGCACATCCTCTGAGATCTCCTCCTATTACAGCAATATCGGGAAAAAGGAACTCAGGGTCTCCAAGCAGGCGGTCTTCAAGGCGATAGGCAAGGTAAGATGGCAAGTCTTTCCTTTATTGATCAGAAAACTGTCTGAACTCTTCTACAGAAGCAGATGTGTCAAGACCTTCAAGGGCTTCATCCTTCTGGCAGAAGACGGGACCAACAACGAAATATGTCCAACGAAAGAGGCGGTCGAACGTTTCGGCTATGTCGCCAACCAGAGCATCCACAATGTGAAAGATGTCAAGAAGGCAACGAGCCGCTCTTCCGCCTTATATGATGTGACTAACGGCCTGATCGTCGATTTCTCGCTTGAGCCGTTTATCAAGGCGGAGATCCCGATGGCAGTCGAGCATCTTGAACATTGTCATGATCTCTTATCGCAAAGAAAGGCGATCTATCTGGCTGACCGCAACTACGGAAGCGTGGAACTGTTCTCGATCCTTGAAAGCTACGGCTTCAATTACTGCATTAGAGGAAAGCCCAACTTCTTTAAGAAGCAATTGAAGGAAATGGAGGGCGATGACGAGTGGATCAGCGTCTCTGTCGATAAAGCCTGGTATAAAAGGCTAAAGTATGAACAGCCAAGGATACGTTTCTCCTTAGATCCGCTCATAAAGATCCGGGTCATACGGCTTGATTACGGATATATGGACAAGAACGGTGTTGAACAGAACGCACAGCTGATCTACTATACGAATCTTCCGGAAGAAGAATTCTCCAAAGAGGAGATCGTTTCTCTTTACAGGAAAAGGTGGGACATAGAAGTCTCCTACAAAACATTGAAGACCGATCAGGAATGGGAGAGGTTCTTCTCCAAAGACTGTGACAGCGAATTGTGTGCGATCTATTCAAAGATCATATTCCACAACCTGACCGGCATCATCCGCAAGCAGCTCGATGAAGTTCTGGCTGAAGAAGATGATGAAGATCATAAATACACATATCGTGCAAACATAAACCAGCTGTCAAAGATGGCGCGTGAATTCGGCCTATGCCGGTATCTGCGAAGCGGAAACCACAAATCTTTATGTAAGATCATCCGGCTGATCTTTGAACTCAGAAACAAAATAAAAGTGCCTGTCCGAGACGACAGACACTTCCAACGCTGGGGAAGAGTGGTAATGACCTCTGCTCCGATGCGTTTCAGACTGGATGGACGAAACTGGCCTAGAGTGATCCGGAAAAAAGGTTACTTATATACGATCCGTCCATGAGTCTTTCTGCAACTAAAGTATAGCATTTATAAAACAGACATCGATCAGGCTGCGTTTCTAATAATAGAAATCCTTTTGACATACTCAAACACGGATCGGCCGGAACGTTTTATGTAGTAAAGAAATACATATCTAAAATAAAAGCGCCAGCCTTTCTAAGGTTGACGCCATTGCCCGGTATCGCGGCACTTGTAAACATCGGCAGGATATTGAGCGCTTCGGCGATCCTGACCTGTACCGCCGAAAAAGAGATAGGCGAGAATACGATCGTAAGTGCGGCATACAGGGCTGCAATGACGGAAGCCATAGCGATGTAATAGATCCTTGAACGGGAATGCATACTTCTTAATCATACC
>JAZQIF010000037.1:0-4632 GCA_045540935.1 Erysipelotrichaceae bacterium
CGGAAGGCCTGCGCTATTCTTTGAATGAGATCTATGACCGCTATGGCTTGCCGATGATGGTCGTCGAAAACGGATTGGGTGCCTATGACAAGCTTGAGGCAGACGGTTCGGTGCACGATGATTATCGTATCGATTATCTGAGAAGACATATCGAGCAGATGAAGGAAGCTGTCGAAGACGGCGTCGACCTGATGGGCTATACCCCCTGGGGCTGGATCGATGTGGTCTCGGCTTCTACCGGCGAGATGGCTAAGCGCTATGGCTTTGTCTATGTAGACAAATACGATGATGGCACGGGTGATCTTTCCAGAAGAAAGAAAGATTCCTTCTACTGGTACAAGAAAGTCATCGAAAGCAATGGCGAAGAACTCTGAGTTAATTATTCATAAACATTTTAAGAATGAAACAAGATCCTGATTAGGATCTTGTTTTATATCTTCTTTTGTTTGAAATGAAAAAGACTAGAGCCATTTCTTCTTTTTGAACCACCACAACATTGCGACCGCCGTGAGGATGGCGAAACAGAATAAAATCGGATAAGAAAGTGGCCAGTTAAGTTCCGGCATATAGCGGAAGTTCATGCCGTACCACCCTGTCAACAGGGTCAGCGGACTGAAGATCGTGGTCACGACTGTCAGGATGGTCATAATGTGGTTCATCCGCATGTCGATCTGTTCGGCGTGAAGGTCTCTGAGCTGGATGGTATAGTCGTGGGTCGAATCGGCAATGGACGAGAGTCGCTCGATCCGGTTACGAAGCTTATTGAAATAATGAAGTTCCTCTTCCTTGAAGAAGCCGTTTTCGTTTTCTTCCAGTTCCAGGGTCAGATCGATCAGCTGGTCGTAATGGATGAGCAATCTTCTGGTCTTGTCACGGATTCCATTGAGTTCCGGAGATGAGAATTCTTCTTCATTTTTTATGAGAATGTCTTCGATCTCATCGAGTTTGAGTTCGAAGCTTTCCATCAGCCTCAGGTCATCCTTGCATAACTGATCGATAAAATCGTAGATGAATCTTTCCAAAGAAGGGCTGTTCCATCTTTTGGTGCGGACGATGTTTTCTATGATCTTCTCAACAAAGCCGCTGTCGTCCACGAAGACGATGCCTTTTTCATCCAGGACAAAGGAGAAATGGATGTCGTCATTATCCAGATCGTTTCGATCGGGCAGAGAAAAGGTGCCGACCAGGGCATCGAAGTTGACTTCCGCTTTGGTCGCATAATATTCGAATATCTTGGAATCCGTATCGGTCATGGGCCAGGGATCGCTTTCGCGCTGTTTCCATTCTTTTACGGATGCCAGACAGACATAGGGAATTTTGGTAGAGATGAGTTCTTCCCAGGTCGAAGAAGTCAGTGTTTCTTTGATCAGATAGCTTTTCATAATATTCAGTATAACAAAAAACCGAGCTTAAGCTTAATGTCACTAACTTAACGTGACTTCGCTGACGGACTTTATAACAGGATATGAGTAAAATCATACCCTGTTTTTTATATAGCCTGCTTGGTTTGAAAGTATTAAAAAATGTGATCGGAAATGATGAAAAACACTTGACAGAAAACCAAAATCGGGCGCTTCGTTTCACTCCGCGCTTTCGTTAAGAAAGTGAAAGGAGTTCATTGAAATGAAGAAGATACTTATCTGTTTTGAAAGACTTAAACTGTTTCTGCCTTATAGAAAGCGCTTGATGGAGAAAGATTATGAGTAGGAAGTCCTTTTCCAGTAAAGTGTTTACCATACTGGACCATAAGCTCATGAAGCTGGATAAGCAGAAACACGAAAAGGGATTACTGACCAGCGATGTCCATTTCACCAGGAAGCCAAGGAAGCTGGATTTCAAGGAAGATATGAGGATCCTGTTGTCCTGCGGTGCAGCTTCATTGAAGAAGGAATTGTATGAACACTTTGATTATGATATCGATACTGTGTCATTACCGGGTTTCATAAGATCCAGGGCAAAGATAAAGGAAGAAGCCTTTAAAGAGCTGATGGATATGATGAATAAGGCTTATCCCTGTGATAAGAAATATCAGGGATATCGTTTACTGGCGGTGGATGGAAGCGATCTGTGCATTTTTACAGATCGCACTGACTATAGCACATATAAACCGGACAATCCAAATTTCGGCCACAGTGTTTACCACATGAACGCCCTATATGATATCCTTAATCACCGCTATATCGACAACATCATTCAGCCCATCAGGAATGAAAACGAGATGGAGGCGATGTGGACGATGGCTGAAAGATACAAAGGAGATAAGGCGATCTTTATCGGTGACAGATTATATGCGACTTTTAATAACTTTGAGAGATTGAAGAATACCGGTCACAAGTTTCTTATCAGAGTCAAGGATATCCATTCCGGCACATCCTTATTAAAAAGCTTCAAGTCTCTTCCTAAAAAAGGCGAATTCGATGAAGATGTCCATATCACTTTTACCAATAAGCAGAACAAAGAAATAAGGAAGCATCCGGAAGTATATAAGATCATCATGTCCAATCAGACCTTTGACTTCTTGGATTCAGAGAATCACTTCTATGATGCGGATTACAGGATCGTGCGAATAAAGATCGAGGGCAAAGATGAGGAATATGAATCGATCATCACCAATCTTGACAGAGATGAATTTTCCAAAGAAGAGATAAAACAACTGTATAAGATGCGCTGGGACATCGAGGTATCCTACAGACACTTAAAGTATTCTATCGATCTGAATGCCTTACATTCGAAAAGAAGAGATTTCAACAGACAGGAGATCTTCGCAAGACTTGTGATGTTCAACATATCAATGATCATCATTGACCATGTACAGGATAAGAAACTGAAAAAGAAGGAAAGAAGGCTTGAATATAAGGTCAATATCACAATGGCCATCTTCTTTATAAAAGAGTACATGATCATAAGAAAAGGCGGTGACCCGCCTGATCTTGAAAATCTGATAGCCAGACAGATACTGCCCGTAAGAAGTGACAGACATTATTCCCGTAATGTCCAATCGCATGGCTTTGTATCCTTCGGTTATCGATTCAACTAAACAACTCCATTATAATCCATAAGCGTTTTTCTTATAAGACCATATCATCCAATTCTAATAAAGATGACATTCATCTTCTTTTCATCGTACCTGAATAAAGAAAGACCGCAGTCATCACTCTAAAGAGTGAAACTGCGGTCAAAAAGCCTTCAGATCGTGTCAGTTTAAGTTAGTGACATTAAGCTTTTACTCTGTTACTTTTTGTCGATATATTTTATGACTTTCGCCGGATTGCCTACGGCTACTGCGTTGTCGGGAATGTCCTTTGTCACTACCGAACCGGTACCGATGATCGCGTTCTTTCCGATCGTCACTCCCGGTAAGATATTCACTCTGGCTCCGATCCAGGCATTTTCTTTCAAGACGATCTTTTTGGTCAAGACGACGCGGATGTTTTCCGGCTCATGATTCACGGTGAAAAGGCCCACTTCCGGTCCCATCATGACACCGTCTTGAATCTCAATACCACCTAAAGACATCATCGTCAGACCATGGTTGGCGAAGACATTTTTTCCAAGCTTCACCTGATTTGCGAGATCGATCTGAAAAGGCGGAGTGAAGAAAGTCCCATCCTTCATCTGATCGTCAAGCAATTCATTTTCCAGTTCGACGATCTTTTCGCGATCTTTGGGAGCGGTGTTGTTTATCTCAAAACACAGTTGCCTGCAACGGCGCATCTTCCCATGAACTTCCTTTTGATAATCGGGGTCTCTGATGTCGATCCCTTCTCCGCTTTGTAGTCTTTCAAATATATTCATGACTCCTCCTTAAGTTCCACTTCAATAAGCTGTTTCGCCTTTTTCAATTCTGTATCCATATCGGGAACGATCTGCCCGATGACATATACTTCATACGGTGCGATATCCATATCCAGGAAATTCAAAGAGAAAGCTTTCCAGTCCGCAAAATAATATGCCATGTTTGCTTTCACATGAGAGGTCTTTTCGACCCCTTCAAGATCGATCTCATCTTGTAAGATGCCATAATATTCATGATCAGCCGATCTTCTCATCTGCATTTTCAAAGGAGCCATATTCCGCAAAGACTTTTCCAGCTTTCCATCGGATACTTTTAGCTCATAAGTCTTTCCTTCAAAAACGATCTTCATGGTTGTAAGGGCCCGTAATAATAGGAAGCTGTTGCCCCGCCGTCGGCCAGGAAGGTCGAACCGGTGATGAAAGCACCTTCATCGCTCAGCAGCAGTTTTGCGATATTGGCCACCTCATCGGCCGTTCCCGGTCTTTGAGCCGGACACTTCGCAAACATGTTTTTATAGAAATCACCGCGGGGACCGTTGAATTCGTCTACAGCCAGCGGCGTCACGATGATGCCCGGCGCGATGGCATTTAGCCTGGCGCCTCTTTCAGACCATCTGATACATTCATACATCACTCTTTTTTCGCTGCAACGCTTGGCCAGCTGATAGGCGTGTAAAGTATCGTGGATATTCTCTTCCTGAAGAAGCGGCAGATCAAGCAGTTCCTCACACGGGGTCATAGCCAATTGTCTGTCTTCCTCGCTGCTTAGCTGCGGCATCCGCCAGCCCGATTGCGATGAGATGGTCACGCCGGCGCCACCTTTTCCTATCACTTTAC
>JAZQIF010000038.1:0-3276 GCA_045540935.1 Erysipelotrichaceae bacterium
CTCTGTCATCATACCTTCCTTCATGATCATGAGATACAATCCGAAGAAGATCCTGATGAATCAGAACTAGGAGGACATATGGCAGAAGAAATACTGAGACTTGAAAATATCAATTATTCCTATATCGACGGCGGCTACGAACGTCAGATCCTGAAAGATCTTTCCTACACGTTTGAAAAAGGGAAGTTCTACACGATCTTGGGTCCTTCCGGTTCGGGCAAAACGACCCTGTTATCGATCATCGCGGGTTTAGATACCGCAAAAAGCGGCGAGATCTACTTTGAAGGAAAGAACATCAAAGAGATCGGTCTTCACAAATACAGAAGGAATGCGATCTCCATCGTCTTCCAGCAGTACAATCTGATCTCCTATCTGACAGCTTTGGAAAACGTCATGCTGGCGATGTCGGAGACAGACAATCCGTTACCGAAAGACAGAAAGAACGTTGCCTACAATCTTCTGGAGAGATTCGGTATCGTTCGTTCCAAAGCGGACCGTATGGTCAATCAGCTCTCGGGCGGTGAACAGCAGCGTGTGGCGATCGCCAGATCTCTGGCATCCAACGTCGATCTGATCTTTGCCGATGAGCCGACCGGAAACCTTGATACGGCGACGGAACGTGAGATCATCGCCATCTTCAAGGAACTGTCCCAGGAATTCGGAAAGACGATCATCGTCGTCACCCATTCCAATACCGTTTCGGAGATGTCGGACTTGAGGGTCCTGCTGAGAGATGGCAAACTCAACGAATTATGATTTCAGACAAGGAAGGGAAAACCTTCCTTTTCTTGTATAATGTTGGCATAGAAAGAAGAGGTCCAATTATGCAGATCCACAAGGGCAACATCATCACTTCCGCTTCCTATGATGAATTAAAGATCATCAAACAGGGATATATCGCCGTCAAAGACGGATTCATCGAAGATGTATCCGATACGCTCAAAGATGAATATAAGAACGAAACGCTGATCGATCATAAAGACGATCTGATCCTTCCGGCGTTTTCCGACCTTCATATGCATGCCCCGCAATATCCGCAACGAGGCATCGGCATGGACTGCCTGCTGTTTGACTGGCTCAACGATTATACTTTCCCGCAGGAATCAAATTACAGAGACATCGATTATGCCCGAAGTGTCTATGCCAGACTGGTGAGAGAATTCATAAGACAGGGCAGTTTCCATCTTTCTTTGTTTACGACGATCCACTACGATGCCTGTGATCTGCTGTATAGGATGCTGAAGGAAGCAGGCTTGTATGCCTATACGGGCCTGGTCAATATGGACAGGAACTCACCGGACTATTATGTCGATGATACCGATGTCTCCCTTTCCAAGACCGAGCGCTTCATCACAGAACATCTTGACGATGAAAAAGTGAAGCCGATCCTCACGCCGCGTTTTGCCCCGACCTGTTCGAAAAAGCTGATGGAAGGCTTAGGAAGACTGGCGGAAAAGTACGATGTCGGTGTACAGACCCACCTTGTCGAATCCAAGGCGGAAGCTGCCTGGGCGAAGGAACTCTATCCGGAATACGCATCGGATGGAGAGATCTACGAAGCCTGCGGTCTTTTGAAAGGAAGCGGTCCGAAGATCTTTGCCCATGTCATCTTCCCGACGGAAACGGAAGAAAGGATATTGAAGGAATATGACGGCATTTCCGTACATTGTCCGGATGCGACGTCCAACATCATCGCCGGCATCATGCCTGCCGCAAAGATGAAAGAAAAAGGATTGAAGATCGCCCTTGGTTCCGATGTCGGCGGCGGACATTTCTTAGGCATCTACCGTCAGATCGCCAGAGCAGCTCAGATCTCCAAGATGAAGGAGTTCTATGAGCCGGACAACAAGAAGATCGAACTGGCCAATGCCTTTTATATGGCAACGGTCAATGGCGGCAGTATCTTCGATCGCGTCGGAAAGCTTGAGAAGGGCTATCGTTTCAATGCGCTGGTAATTGAGGACATGCTCGATGAAGAGTATCACACTTCTCTGGCGGATGCCTTGGAGAGGTTCTGTTACATCGGTGACGAACGCAATATCAGGGAACGCTATATCGACGGGAAGAAGATCGACCCGGACGAGGTCTTCCAGAGATTATTGAAGCTTTAAAAAAACCCGATCGCTGAGATCGGGTTTTATGATGGAATCTTTAGATTATTCTTCAGGTTTTTCTTCTGCCGGAGCTTCACACTCGCAAGCTTCTTCCTTGCATTCGCAGGTCTCAGCCGGAGCTTCTTCGACAGGAGCTTCTTTCGGTTCCAAAGCTTTCTTGAGGCCTTCAACACCCTTTTCAGCGATGTTGATGGTCGTCGTCTTTGCCTTGTTGATGACTTCTTTGACTTCCGGTTTGTTGAAATAATCGTTGACCTTTGTAGAGATGTCGCTTAAGAAGTCAGCTGTCTTTTTGAAAGCATCTGATTCTTTCAGTTTGTCAAATTCCGCAAGGATGTCTTCACCGAGCTTTTCAAGCTTGTTGTCTTTGTCAGCTTTCTTTGTGAGCTCAGCAACTTTTTCTTTGGTGAAATCGACAGCTTCCATTGATTTTGCTTTCACCTTATCAAGGAATTCATCGAGCTTTTCGTCTTCCTGGACATCATCGATGATGCCTCTTACTTTTTCTATAGAAGACTTGATCGCTTCTTCAGTCTTTTCTACCAGCAATCTTGCTTTTTCTTTTGCAACGTCATCGAGCTGCGCTTCTTTTTCCGCGAGATCGTTTTCGAGATCTTCGACCTGAGATTCCATTTCTTTTACAGTATCCTCAAATTTTGTCATATCAGAATACCTCCTTCAAATCTATTATATAAAAAAACAGGAACCGGTATGCAATACTTAAACACGTTTTTATCACTCTTTTAGTACTCAAAAAGGCCATTGAATCTCACTGATTCCGGCATGTACCGACAGTAATATTGGCTGTCGCGTACCTGTTGCATTTTCCGATATATAATGGTGAGAAAAATGGTCTTCACAGTGGCCTTTTTTTGACACTCCGCACGGCTAAAGCTGTGGGATTCTTGCTTCACTGATCACAGCGATTCGTCCGAAGACTTACCGACTTACACGATCTCCGCAAGCGTACTCGTATATCGAAACGAGAGTTTCCGCGTGCCCCGCGGTACCATAGATGTATTGCTTAAGCAGTCTGCATAACAAGCGCCTTGGCGAGAATATTCTTCGCAGCATTCTCGTCACGGTCATGGACAGCCCCACACTCCGGACAGACCCATGAGCGCACAGACAGGTTCTTAACGTACGGATTCTTATATCCACA
>JAZQIF010000039.1:0-3676 GCA_045540935.1 Erysipelotrichaceae bacterium
CAACGATACGGCCAACAAGGTCAAGATGCTGCTGACAGGGCCTTGTCTGATGCCGGATGTCGCGATCATCGATCCGGCCTTCTCTATGACCGCGCCGAAGTCCGTCACATCCCATACCGGCATCGATGCATTGTGTCACGCCTTAGAATCCTATACTTCCCGCAAGTCACAGCCTCTGTCGGAGACTTTTGCCTTAAGTGCCATCAAGCGTATCTTCGCCAATCTGGAAAAGTGTTATGAAGACGGAAGCGACGTGGAAGCCAGGATACAGATGTCTTTAGCGGCTCTTGAAGCCGGTATTTCCTTCAACAATTCCTCGGTCACGATCGTCCACGGCATGTCACGTCCGATGGGTGCACTCTTCCATGTCCCGCACGGTCTGTCCAATGCGATGTTGCTCAGGGAATGCATGAACTTTGCCGTCGAAGGAGCTTATGATCGCTTTGCCCGGGTCGCCCGTTATCTTTCCTTTACCGATGAAGCTGACGACAAGAAGGCCGCTGAAGTCTTCCTTGAAAGACTGGGCAAACTTCTTGATCATCTCAACGTTCCTACGATGTCGCAGTTCGGTATCGACAGAGATACGTATTTTGCCAACATCGAAAAGATGGCAGACGATGCTTATATCTCCGGTTCTCCTTCCAACACCATCCGCGAAGTGAAAGTCGAAGATATGATCGAACTCTACAAGATCATCTACAAGTGACAAGGGTGGACCTTCGTCACTTTTTTCTTATAATATTGTTTGAATGTTAAGGAGTCATTTTATGAACCAACTGCTGGCAGAAAATACATCCAACAATTTCAATCTGTTCCTGTATGTCATCATCGGTGCGGCCGTACTGATCTTCTTATTCCGGGCAGGCATCGCCTATCCCCGCTACAAGAAGTCGATCTTCCCGCACATCTATGACAACTATCTGATCGATTACTTCTATAAGCGCAACGTCTTCCAGGATTCCTCAAGATCAGGCCTTCTGAAGAAACTGATCGGCTATCATCGCATCATCTTCGCCAACCTGACCAACAAGGAAGGAAAGCTCTGCGCGCAGATCATGACGATCATCCATTCCAAAGGCCTCCTGTCGATCGCTTACCTGGCGACAAGCGGCCAGTTACACGGAAACGATACGGGCAGCTGGTATGTCAAAAGGATGGAAGAGGGGACAGAAAAGAAATTCAAACTGGAAAATCCCGTCATCTATTTAAGGGAATATCTCACACATCTCTCCGATATCACAGACGGAAAGAAAGTACAGTCACTGATCGCCGTCAATGACGATACCGATATCTCAAATGTCAAGACGACCATCCGCACCATGCATTACGCCGATGTCACCAAGGCCATCGAAGAAGCCGACTGCGGCTATGGTCTCAATGATACGGAGATCGATGAGATCTTCGAAAAGCTCGGCGGCAAGATCGATCACAAGTAAACGAAAACCTTGGGCTAGCCAAGGTTTTCTTCTGCCTTTTCTTCCGTAATCTCTTCTATGCTTTCTCCTTCAGCTTCTTCAACGGTTGCTTCCATGACCTCGTCATCCTTGTGATAAGCGACGCTCAGATCATAGTGATCGAAGATGTAATTATAGAGATCGGTATCTTCGATGCCGATCGAGAAGGCGTAACGGTTCTTGACCGTGTTGATCGCATTCTCCAGATAATTGTTCAGCTGTTCTTCGGAATACGCACTCGTATCCACCAGCCACTCGGCCTTGCCGGTAGCGGCGTTGTATTTCACCTTATCGGTGATGAAGTTCTTGTTGTATAACTGTGCGATATGCATGCCGTTGCCGAAGATATCGGTACCGGCATAGAGCCTGGAATCGTAGGTGACACCAAACAGGTTGTAGATGGTCGGGATGATGTCCACGTTGCAGCAAGGCGTATCGACTTCGATCTTTTCCTTGAGGCCCGCATTGTAGATGATGCAGGTAGAATGGAAGGATTCGAAATCCTGATCGACTGCTTCGCCCTTCAAAGCCTTGTATCCGGCATCGGTCAGATAGTAGGGGTAGTGATCGCCCGCAATGACGATGACGGTGTTGTTTAACTTTCCGGCGCCCTGCAGTCTTTCCAGGAGATAGCTCATCGCTTCTTCCAGCTCATAGTTGGCAGCCAGATAGCCTTCCGCCGATGACGGCAGACGTTCTTCCAATTGCGAAGTCACGGTCTTGATGTTTTTGGCGACCATGACATTGTCTGTCGTATAGTTGCCGTGGCCTGAGAAGGTCATGTAGTAAGTGAGGAATCTTTCGTCATTGAGGTAGTCATCGACCGACTGTTCCAGCATCTCGAGATCGGAGGCCGGCCAGGCGGTGGTGAACTTCATGCCGTCATTCATGAACTGGCACTCGAAGCCCATATTCGGCAGCGTCTGATTGCGGCCGTAATAATAACCCAGGTAATTGTGATAAGCCCTTGGCTGCAGACCCTCCGATAAGGCAAAGGTATTGCCTAAAGCCGGGGTCATATCCTTGCCGATGGAACGTCCCATCGTGCCGGTGATCTTGCCCATATTGGTGGACTGTCTGGCGACATCCGGCCAAAGACCTGTCAGTATCGCATATTCGCCGTTGGTCGTCGTATTCAGGAATGAATTGTAGTAGTTGTTGAGTACGATGCCGTTATTGGCCATCTTGTATAAGGTCGGCGTGATCGTCTCATCGATCGCCAGAGACGAGAAAGACTCCCCACAGATATAGATCAGGTTATAGCCTTCAAAGATGCCGGTACGATCGTTTCTTTCCGTCACTTCCTGTGAGGCCATATAGTTGAGCAGTTCATTGATGTCCTCGTCCTGACATCCCCCGGCCAGAAGACGGAAATTGAGTTCCTTCAGGGAATTGTACTCGGCCTTTTTGACTTCTGTTTTCGGTCCTTCCTCTTTCAGTTCGACCACGGAAGCTTCCGCCAGACTTTCTTTCGGATCGTTGGAACCGAAGAAAGAGTAGCGAAGTTCAACTAAGAAATTCGGCAGTACGCCAAGCTTCTTGGAAGCGGAATCGGTATCGATGTAGCGGCTGTGATATGCCCCATAGGCGGAATAGTCACTCTTGCCTGCCAAAGGCAAAGAGATGACCAGCAGTGCCCATAAACCGACAGCGAGAAGGGCAGTCAGCAGATGTGCCGGGATACCGAAACCTTCTTTCTTCCTCTTGTTTTTCAAAGCCAGAAAGATCTCTAACAGTATCGGTGCTTCAAACAGGAGGATGACCAGGGCATTGTCTTTCAAAGTCGTCTTCATCGACCACCAGAAGTTGGTCACCGCATCTTCGCCCGCTCCCAGCATCGAGACCGATACCAGGGAACCGAAGGTCTTGTAATAGATCAGATCGCCGAGGTAGAAGATCGACACCGCAAGAAGCAGCACGATCATGAAGATCTCGTTGGCTCTCTGATGGTTCCTCGACCAGCCGGCAAATACGCTTAAGGCGACCGCGATCGGCAACATGAACAAGACATTCCACAAAGCGATCCCGTTGAGCGTGGAATGTAACTGGTAATATAACATCGCTTCCCAATACAGCAATATCAGGGCAAAGGCCAGCTGTATGCGAAGGGAAGCTCTCATTTCATCTTTAAAATAGCGCTTCATATTTTTCTCTTTTCCCGGTTGATTTTAGCACTTTTTGCAGGGAAATTGAATCGATATGAAACAAACTTTACGAAAACT
>JAZQIF010000040.1:0-23773 GCA_045540935.1 Erysipelotrichaceae bacterium
AAGTGTTTTTGCGGTGAACGTAAAAAGGATACTGAAACTCCTTGAAGAAGAAAACAGCAGAAAGACTGATAAATAGACAGCCGGTATAAAGGGTAATAACGTTCAGACAGATAAAAACAGGAAGGTTTTGATAAGTTTTCACTTATTGATCCTTCCTGTTTTGATTAGGCCTTTATTGAGCATCGAAATCCGCAGGGTTTTTCAGCAGGCTCCAGCCAGAACTCTTTTTTATTTATAGAGGCTGGAACACTCCAGCATGTCTTCATAGAATTCATACGGAACAAAGAGGTCTCCCCTTCCTGTTCCCAACTGAATGCCGGGTTTCGTCGTCCCGTGGAAGTCGGAACCGCCGCTTTGTTTGAGTCCGAAGCTTTCCGCAAGAGATACGGCCATCTGGCGCATCTCTTCGTCGAATTCCGTATATTGGGTCTCGATGGCATCGAGTCCGGCTTCCTTGGCCTGCGGCAGGAATTCGAGCATCTCCTTATAAGTCAGGTTCAGCAGAGGATGAGCCATGATGGCAGTCGCTCCATAGACCTTGATGAAACGGATGGCTGCGATCGAAGTGATCTTTTTAGCCGGGAAGTAGTATCCCTTTCCTTCTTTGAGCAGATCATCGAAAGCCTGGTTCACGGAAGACACATAGCCTTTCTGTAAGAGGACCCTGGCGATATGGGTGCGGTTGAAATCTTCTCCATCCGTCAAAGCCGCACACTCTTCAAAAGTCAGCTGGTAGCCTGCTTTGTTGAGATTGTTGATCAGGATGGTATTGCTGTTGCGCTTTGCGATATGCATGAGTTCGACGAAGTCATCGATCTCACCCCAGTACTTTTCATTGAAGAACAGACCGACGATGTGGATCTCTTTCCCCTTCCACTCGGTCGAGAATTCGCAGCCGGGTACCGTTATGACATCGCTGTTCTTCCCCGCTTCCATGAATTCCCGCAAGCCGGCAGATGTGTTGTGATCGGTCAGTGCCAATGCCGAAAGGCCCTGACGTTCCGCAAGCTTTACAAGCTCCGTCGGCGACAGGGTACCGTCCGAGAAATTGGAATGACAATGTAGGTCGACCCGTTTTTTCATACGAATCTATTATACTCTCAGTCTCACAAAAATAAAAAAAGGCAGGATCGCTCCTGCCATGATCGAAACATTTTCAGTAGTTTTCGGCGTTGACTTCGAAGTATGACTGCGGGTGGTTGCAAGTCGGGCATACTTCCGGAGCCTTGGTACCGACGACGATGTGACCGCAGTTGCGGCATTCCCAGACCTTGACTTCGGATTTCTCGAAGACGGCCTTGGTCTCGACGTTCTGCAATAAAGCTCTGTATCTTTCTTCGTGATGCTTTTCGATCGCAGCGACCAGTCTGAATTTTACTGCCAGCTCTTTGAAACCTTCTTCTTCCGCTGTCTTGGCAAAATCTTCGTACATGTCGGTCCATTCGTAGTTTTCGCCATCCGCAGCAGCCTTGAGGTTGTCAGCGGTAGAACCGATGCCGTTGAGTTCCTTGAACCACATCTTGGCATGTTCTTTCTCGTTTTCCGCTGTCTTCAGGAATAAAGCGGCGATCTGCTCGTAGCCTTCCTTCTTGGCCTTGGATGCGAAATAAGTGTACTTGTTTCTTGCCTGGGATTCACCCGCGAAAGCGGCTTCCAGGTTCTTTTCGGTTTTTGTTCCTGCGTATTTGTTGCTCATGTTTGTTTCCCTCCATCTACAAGTATAATCTGTTTTTCATCAAAGTGGAAATCACTCCGTATCCGTTGAGAAACGGGCTTTGATCTCATAGAGCAGTTCTTTGCGGTTTGCCAGCAGCATCACGACAAACAAGGCCATCGAGGCGATCTGAAATGAGAATGCGATCCAGTTTTCGATCGGCCAGGAATGGATGGAATACGGGATGGAAATCAGGTTGAAAAGACCCAGCAGGACGATCGAGACCAGATGACGTTCCTTGCGTTCATACATGGCAAAGAAGATCACGAACATCACCAGCAGATCGGCGAACAGCACGATCGGGATGACGGTCTGTGCCCAACCCGGAGCCAGAAAATGGTCGATCAGGACCAGAAGGATGACGATATAGAAAGTCACCTTGTTGGCATGGGAATAGATCGAAAATTCCACCAGTTTCGGTGAGAATACCAGACGCCACAGTGAAAACAGCGACCAGGCAACGATCAAAGACCAGGCCTTTCCTTTGACTAAGAAATTGACCAGGAAACAGATCAGAGCTGCCGCAACGAACAGGATGCGGGCGATATTGCGCAATGTCTTATAGAACGAACCCAGTCTCTCCGGGATCGGATAGATGATCTTAGGATTCATATTCGATGCTCCCTTCCGTAAAGACTTCCAGGCCGTCTTCCTTCAAAAGTTCCAATAAAATGTTTTCCATCGACGGATCATTGCTGTTACGTATGAAAGAAAAGATGCAGACATCGTTCACGGTCGCCAGTGTCGAAGTCGCCCGGTTTGGTTTGCCCGGAGGCATGACGAAATATAATTTCGTGATCTCATCATCCATACCTTCGGGAAGTTTTACCCTTCCAAGATTGGATAAAGTCAATCCGATGATGCTGTTTCCCAGGTACCCGTACACGCTCTGCATGACCGGTACTTTGAGGAATAACGGAACATAGGAAAGAGAACGGATCAGTTTGCCGGTCGTCATCATCATCTGGTTCATCATCTGCTGTGAACCCTTGGCTTTGATCTGCGCATCGATGTCTTTTACAAGTTTTTCTTTATCATCGATATCCTTGATATCTTCCGAGGCATTGAAATACATCGAATAATTGCGCAAGGTGGCAGAACCGTTGAATTTGCGCATATTGACCGGGATCTGTATATTGAATATCCCTTCCTTCTTACGGATGCAGCGCTTTGCCGCCAGAAACAGAAGTGCAGTCATATAAGCCGTTACCGTACCTCCATAGGACTTGGCGGTCTCATTGAGTGCTGTGGCATCCATCTCATAATGCATGATCCTGCTGATGTGGGACTTCGTGATCTTCCCATCGATCTGCAAGGACTTCTTATCTACAAATGTCGAAAGCGAGGCATCGCCTCTGGCATTCTTGAATTCATTGACCAGTTCCTCTGCTCTGACGTCCTCATTGATGTCGAGGATCCCTTCTTCAAGCGGGATCTTCTTTCCTTTCAGGCGCAGATATTCGCCGATCAGTGTTTTCAGAAAGACCATACCCCCGCTGCCGTCGGTCAGTACGTGGAAGAATTCGACAGAGATCCGCTTTTTATAATACAGGACACGGAAAGAACGGTAGGAACGAAGGATGATCGAAATCGGCTTGCAGGGAATATCTTTCTCTTCTTCGATCAGAAAGACACTGTTAACCGTCTCCAGGTAGTGCCAGAAGAAGCCGTTTTTGATGACAGCTGAAAAACTCGGGAAACGTTTGATGGTGAAGTCGAGCGCCAGCTGTAAAAGAACCGGCTCCACTTCTTCCACCAATTCCGCCGAAAGTCGGAACATCGGCATCTGTCCGTATTTCATGCCCAGCGGATAGACGATCGCCGCATTATCCAGAGAATAATTCTGACGCTTGTTGCCTATGTAAAAAGAACCGAGATTCTTCGTATCCAGGATCTCACAGATCTCTTCGACGTTTTTCCCCTCTTCCAGATAATATTCAAAGCCCTTGATATAATGGTCGACAAGCAGTCTTCTCGACAAGATCGGCAGATCGATGTTCTTTGAAAACTCGTCAAAAAACGCATCGATCCTTTCCCGCTGCCTTTCGTCAAGACCGCCTTTCAGCTTTTCCAGATGGAGATTTTTAGTGTTCCTTCGCATACCCACATTATAAGTCCAACATCTCTTTCATTCAAAACAACAAAAAAAGGACTCACGTCCCGCATTCAAAGTGGCGGCCCCAACAGGAATCGAACCTGTAACTATCCCTTAGGAGGGGATTGTTTGATCCATTAGACTATGGGGCCACAACTAATATTATACACAAAACAAAAGAAAATAGGACTTCGTCCTATAATCTTTCAAGGATTAAAAATGAAAAACTTTCTACGTTGATACTATACAACAGTTTTGTGAAAACTATGTGAAATATTTACATTCTATGAAAATATTTATCAATATATGTAAATATTTTCATTCTTTTCTTGTTTCCATTGATATAACTTTACGGAACTGCGTCTCATAAAGCTGCTTGTAGACGCCGTTCATGGCGATCAGTTCCTCGTGATCCCCCTCTTCCACGATCTTTCCGCCGGAGATGACCAGGATCTTGTCAGCCTGTAAGATCGTCGAAAGCCTGTGGGCGATGACGATCGAAGTTCTGCCCTTCATCAGCACATCCAGTGCATTCTGTATCGAAGATTCGGAGATCGAATCCAAAGCAGATGTCGCCTCATCCAGGATGAGGATCTTCGGATCCTTGAGTATGACTCTGGCGATCGAAAGACGCTGTTTTTCACCGCCTGAAAGCTTTAATCCGCGGTTTCCGACCTGCGTATCATAACCGTCAGGCTGAGAAACGATGAAATCATGGATGTTGGCGATGCGGCAGGCATTTTCGATCTCTTCCATCGTAGCATCCGCTTTAGCAAATAAGAGATTCTCTCTGATCGTACCGTTGAACATGTAGGCTTCCTGAGTGACCATGCCGATGTTCGATCTGAGATATTTGAGGTCAAAATCCCGGACATCGAAGTTGTTGATCTTCACCGAACCTGCTTTGACATCATACAGTCTCGGTAAAAGATTGACGACCGTCGATTTGCCGGACCCCGAAGGTCCTACGATCGCATACATCTTGCCGGAAGGAACCTTGAAGGAAAGATCCTTGATCAAAGGAACATCTTCGGAATAGGAGAATTCCACATTGTCGTATTCGATATCCGTCTTTTCCGAAAGATTGGGCTTGACGGTGATCTTGTTGTTTTTGACCGCCGGTTCCATATCAAGATAGGAGAAGATACGGGTAAACAAGGCCATCGATCTGGTCAGATCGACCGATACGTTCAGCAATGATTCGACCGGTCTGTATAAGCGGTTGATCATATTGACGGTCGCCGTGATCGTACCGACGGTGATCGCCGTATCGCCCATGGCGATGATCAGATAGCCGCCGGCCAGATAGATCAGAAGCGGGCCGAGATTCGTGAAGATGCCCATCACGACCCTGAACCAGCTGCCGGCTCTGGATTCTTTTACCGACAAGGCGATGACTTCCTTGTTGATGTCATCGAACTTCTTGTCGATCGCCTCTTCCTGGGTGAACAGCTTGATCAGCAGGGATCCGGAAACGGAAAGCGACTCATTGATGACGTCATTGAGCTCGTCAGTCTTCGCCCTTGACTGCGATAAAAGCTGCCAGCGGTTTTTGCCGGCCGACTTTGTCGGAAGCACAAGCAAAGGGATGACCAGTATGCCGATCAAAGAAAGCTTGGCATCGATATTGAATAAGGCGACGATCGTCGTGATGACCGTACAGACATTGGAGATGATGTTGGTCAGGATCGATGAGATGACCGTGGCGACACCGGAAATATCCGAATTCATCCTGGTGATGATATCGCCCTGTTTTTCGGACGTGAAGAAAGAGTGCGGCATCCTTTGAAGATGCGAGAACATCTCATTTTTCATATCATAGACGATCCTTTGCGATACCCAGGAGTTGATATAGGACTCTAAGACTCCGACCGCATTGGATAAGGCAAGAGTGATGATCGCTAAGATGATCAGTCTGACCAGCAGTGCCAGGTCTTTGCCCAATATGGCTTCATCGATGATCCTGGCCGTGATCAAAGAAGGCAGTAAGCCCAAGACCGAAGACAGGATGATGATCGCAAACACGATCAGAAGCTGCAGCCAGTAAGGCAACAGATATTTCAATATGCGGATGATCAGTTCTTTGGAAAGCTTCGGGCTGTTTTTCTTTTCTTCTTCCGTAAGAAAACCCCGCGGGCCGAGTCCAGGTGGCATAGGGATACCTCCTACAATTTTTTACAAGTATAACATAAAAAGCTCCCGAAGAGCTTTTAAAGCCTTTCGGGAGCTTTGTGTCAGTTTAGTACATTCCGCCCATTCCGCCGGCCGGCATTGCAGGTTCCGGTTCCTTGATGGTACCGACTGCTGCTTCGGTCGTGATCAGAAGTCCGGCAATGCTTGCGGCATTGAGGAGTGCGGATCTTGTGACTTTACAAGGATCGACGATTCCGGATTTGAACATATCGACCCATTCACCGGTCTTGGCGTTGAAGCCGACGTTGTTCTTCTGGGTGAGCTGTTTGTCGACGATGTCTTTTCCGGAATGTCCGGCATTCTCAGCGATCTGATACAGAGGCTGAGACAGTGCCTTGAAGACGATGTTGATACCCTTCTGGATATCGGCATCATCGGATTTCACTTTCTCTTTGAGATCTTTGTAGATGCTCATGAGGGCACAGCCGCCGCCGGTAACGATACCTTCTTCGATCGCAGCTCTGGTTGCGTTCAATGCATCTTCGATCCTGAGTTTCCTTTCCTTGAGTTCGGATTCCGTCGTTGCACCGACCTTGATTACGGCGACGCCGTTGGTCAGTTTGGCAAGACGTTCTTTCAGGTTCTTCTTATCGTAATCGGAAGTGCTTCTTTCGATCAGGTTCTGGATCTCGGCAACTCTTTCTTTGAATGCCTTCTTGGAACCTGTACCGTCGATGATCGTCGTATGATCTTTTTCAACAACGACCTTCTTGGCGGAACCGAGGTCTTTCATATTCAGATCCTTGAGCTGCATGTTCAGATCCTTGGAAACGAACGTTGCGCCGGTCAGGATCGCGATATCCTGCAGATTGGCCTTCTGGTTGTCACCGAAGCCCGGAGCCTTGGTGGCGACGACATTGAAGGTACCTCTGAGTTTGTTGACGATCAATGTGGAAACGACTTCGTTTTCAAGATCATCAGCGATGATCAATAGCGGCTTGTTGGCCTGAACGATCTGTTCGAGGACCGGTAATACTTCCTGGATCGTCGTGATCTTCTGGTCAGTGACTAAGATCGCCGGATTTTCCATGACGACCTGCATCTTTTCTCTGTCAGAGACCATATATGGTGAAACATAGCCCTTGTCATACCTTAAGCCTTCGGTCACTTCCAGAGAAGTATCGAAGCCCTTGGATTCATCGACGTTGATAACGCCGTTCTTGCCGACCTTATCCATCGCTTCGGAAACGATCTTGCCGATCTCTTCGGAACCCGAGGAGATCGCAGCGACATTGGCGATCTCGGATGCAGAATCGATCTTTCTCGCATTGCTTAAAAGTTTTTCGGAAACCTTTCTGGCTGCCTGGTCGATACCCTCTCTCAGCAGTACCGGATTGGCACCCTTCTCGACAGCGTCAAGACCATAATGGATCATTGACTGTGCCAGTAAAGTTGCGGTCGTCGTACCGTCACCTGCGGAATCGTTGGTGTGGTTGGCGACTTCATAGATCATCTTGGCACCCATGTTTTCGAACGTGTCTTCCAATTCGATCTCTTTTGCGATCGTGACACCGTCGTTGACGATGAGCGGTGAACCGTAACCCTTATCTAAAATAACATTCCTGCCCTTTGGACCCAATGTGATCTTAACGGCATCTGCCAGTGTATCGACGCCCTTCAGTACGGATTCTCTGGCATCCTTTGAATATTTAACGATCTTTGCCATAATTTGCCTCCTAATCTACAATGGCCAGAATATCTTCGGCCTTGATCAGAATATATTCGGTATCACCGTCTTTGACTTCGGTGCCGGAATACTTCTTATACATGACTTTATCGCCTTTCTTTAAAGGCATCTCATAGACTTTATCATCTATTTTGATCTCTTTGCATCCGCTGACAGCTGCAACGAGTGCATATTCTTCATTCTTTTCTTTCTGGGAAATGATGATCCCGCTTTGTGTTTCATTGGAAGCTTCGACCTTCTTCAATAAAACGTTGTTATACAAAGGCTTTATCATAGTAATTTTCCTCCTACCATACCTTATTATACCCATTTATAGCACTCAGTCAATAAGAGTGCTAAAGATTTGGCACCACATTATCACTCCACGAAAAAAGGCGGATTTTCCGCCTAATTGCTTCCTAAGATCTTGATCAGCATGATCGTCGTATATGTGTAAGCTTCCACCGGATAGTCTTTCATATCGATACTGTTGGAGTTGACTAAGATATGGCCATCTACGACTTTCGAGACGATGACGGTATGTGACAGACCGTTATTGCCGACGATGATGATATCACCCGGCTGCGCATAATACAGATTGACGTTGGCATCGGCGACCATGCCTTTGCCTTCGTTCCACTTAGCATAATTGTAGAAATAACCGACATTGACCCAGGACCTCGTACGGCCGTATGCCGTTTCTTCTTCATTGATCTCCGGTTCGTAATTGGGATCCTCCACGTAGCACTTCCACTGTTCCTCACCGAAATAATCCAAGGCAATGCCGCCTTCCATCATGCATTGGGAAGCGTAGTTCTGGCAATTGCCGCCTTCATCGGTGAAGTTGTACCAGAGCGGATTTCGCTCATGATAGTACTTATCGGCATATGCGACAGCCTTGTTTCTGTCATAGGCCTTGGCAAACGTCTTGGAAGAGACGTATGGCTTTTCCTGGGCCTTAGGTATGAGGACTTCCGTGTTGTAAACGAGCATATCGGAAAGCTGTTTGCGGTAATACGCATAGATCTCATCGGCCTGTGCTTCGCTTTCCGCTCCATCGTGGAAAGTCATATAGTAACCCTGCACTTTA
This sequence comes from Erysipelotrichaceae bacterium, assembly GCA_045540935.1. Lineage (GTDB taxonomy): Bacteria > Bacillota_I > Bacilli_A > Erysipelotrichales > Erysipelotrichaceae > Colivicinus. The sequence continues at coordinate 8,759 of JAZQIF010000040.1, forward strand.
TCAAGATCGGCGATCTTATAGCCGTTTTCCGTCTTTTTGATCGTGAAGTAGTTTTCGATATCGAAGGTCTTGGACTCGATGCCGTTCAGGAAAGAGAAACACATCGTATCATCTTCCAGGATATCGACATAAAATGTATTTCCTTCAGTAAGGTAATCCGTTACCGTCAGATCATAATACGCCTTTTTCATCGTGAAATCGAAATCATGATCCTTGTGTGCTTCCACGACCAAAGCGATCGCCCGATCGGAGATCTTCGCCATGAGACTGTTGTCGAAAAGATCCGACAGATCGGAAAGTTCAAGCGTATATAAACTGCGATAATATCCATCCATATAGCGGACGATCAGATCCATGATCTCCGAAGGGACTTTGTAATCATCGACGATCTTTCCTTTGAAAGTATCGGGAACGACATCGGTTTCCGGTTCAACGATCACTTCAGGGACCGGTTCTTCCTCTTGTTTTTCGCTTCTGTTCAGGTTCAAAGCACCGACCAGAGTGAGCAGGAGCATCGATACCAGGATCAGCAGCATCAGGATGCGGCTTTTCATTTTCATAGAAACATTATACCCCTAACTGACTGCCTCACTGCTCTTTGATGATGGTCTTTTCCATATTCGCAAAGATCTGTTTGCGTATCCTTGCATAGTCGGCGATATCCTCATTTGACAGTCCGTCATAGACCAAAGAACGGTAATCTTCTTCCGCCTTATCGAACTGTTCATCCAGATCGGAAGAGACATATTCATAGACAGCCTTATCGTTTTCAAAAATGTTCAGATCACCGATACGGACGCGGGAAGAGGCCACGAGTCTTGCCAAGGAAACGGCTGCCGAGGCACTTGAAATATCGCAAGCCATCGTGAGTTCTTCCATCGAACATCTGCCGTTTTTCTTGTAAAGATAATAGAGGATCTTAACGTCGTTGAGTTCCAGGGAATTGCTTAAGGCGACGGAATCCAGGAATCTTTCAAAAGTCATTGCACTGAGTCTTTCAAACTGCAGTTCATAGGCGATATGGCTGGATTTATAGAACTGTTTCTCTTCTTCCGGAGCGATCTTTTTGACATCGTTGATGATCGGGATCGTCAGCGCATCCGTACTCACGGAGACTAAGAACCCGTAAATGATCGGTCTTCTGACTTCGTATTCTTCCTCGGAGAAGATCTTTTTGTAGAAGTCGTTGTAATATTTTATGACACTCGTCTTCATCTTGACGGTATTGGCGATGTTGAGGTTCTGGGTGACCAGAGATCCATCCGTCAGGACATAGTAATAGACCGGTGATTTCAAGACCGATACCTTCTTGACATAGGAAAGATACTGCAGGTTGAAGATGGCATCTTCGGAGAACGAGATATTCGCATCCATGGCAAGCTCATGTTCTTCAATGATCGATCTCTTATACAGTTTGTTCCAGAGGACACCGTAATAAAAATCCGCCGGTGACAGCAGCATCTTATCGGCATATTCTTCGATCGATATGACACCGCCCTTGCGGATCGAACCCTTCTTGGACGCCTTGTCATCTACGACACGATAAAAGTCGGCAATGACCATATCGCAGCCTTCTTCGGCTTCTTCCATCGCTCTGACCATCAGTTTGGTCGAATCGAAAGGCAGGAAATCATCCACATCGACAAACTGGATGTAGTCACCTGTCGCTTTTCCAAGTGCCAGGTTGCGGGTCGAAGAGACGCCGCTGTTTTCCTTATGTATGGCAATGATGCGGTCATCTTTTGCGGCATAGTCGCACATGATCTTATAGGAATCATCGCGGCTGCCGTCGTCGACCAGGATCACTTCGATATCTTTATAGTCCTGTGCGATGATGGATTCGACACATCTCGGAATACTTTTTTCACCGTTATAAACGGGAACGATGACAGATACTTTGGACATGATTTATTTCTCCTTGAACAATACGAATTTTTCCAACGGGAACAGAACAGCCAGCTGGATCAGGCCGCAGATCGAAACAGCGATCGTCCTTGCCAGCCAGGCAAGCGATGTCTTGGCCAGGAATCCGTAGATCCTTCCCTGCAGCCAGGTCGAAAACAGGATCAGGGAAAGCAGCACACAAAGATAGATGGCCATGCCTTTGGAAGAGCCCTTCCCTTTGAAAGTCGCCTTCATATTTACGAAATAGCTGTAGATGTTGGCCAGAAAGTTTGACAGAAAAAACGGAAGCACATAGCCCCAGGTCACGACACCGTCGACCACATACGGGCTTTCCGCTTCAAACAGGACCTTCGGATCGAATAACGGCCGCAAGAAAACCGGCAGTTTGACTTTCAAAGAGTTGAATACCAGCGGAAGCAGGTTTGCCAGCAGCAGCTGAATCAGAGAAGTCGAAAAAGATACGATATTGAATTTTACAAACTGCCACAAAGCAGAACTTCCATATTTTTCATCCAGACGTCTCAGAAATTCCATATGCACCTTCCTTAATTATAAGCCATGCGTTTCAAAAAAAAGCAGGACATCCTGCTTTATTCTTCGATATACTTTTTCAACCCGGTACTGTCTCCGTCAAACAGGTAGGTATCAAAACCTAATGCAGCTGCCGCATCGATGTTGACCTTCCGGTCATCGATGAACAGGCACTCCCTTGCCTCAAGCTGATATCGGTTTAAGAGGACCTGATAGAAGCGTTCGTCCGGTTTCATCAGATGTTCGAAAGCCGAGACCACCGTACCATCGAAATACTTCGCACATTCCACGTTTGGCCAGTAGCTCTTCTGCATGACGCTGGCATTGGACAGCAGGTAGATCTTATATCCATTTTCTTTCAGTTCGCGGACCAGTTCGTCCATGCCTTCCATGCGGATCAAAGGATCACACCAGCCGGCAATGAGTTTCTTTACATGGATCCTGAGGTGGTCGGGAAATGACGGCATGACCTTTTCGATCATCCCTTCTTCATCGAGCTCGCCCATATCCATCTGTATCCACATTGGAGACCCATAGATCTTTTCTCTGATGAGTTTTCGATCGTTTTCTTCAAAGATCCCGCAGCGGTCCATAAAGACCTCAGGATCAAAACCGATGATGACCTTGCCCATATCGAATACGATGTTGCGGATACCTTTTCTCATCTTTGTCATAGTAACACAAAAGCGGGGATATCCAAAATCCCCGCTGTTTCATCTGAATGTCGAATAAATGTTTATTCCTTGCACAGTTCGACGAATTCGTCGATCTCATCCGCCAGGATCTGCAAGGAAGAACGCCAGAATTCCTTGTCCGTCAGATCGATGCCGGCAACTTCTGCCGCACCTTCCACCGTCGTCGTTCCGGTCGCCTTGAGCAGTTTCTTGTAAAGAGGAACGAAAGACTCCCCTTCCTTCAGATACTTCGCATACAGACCTCTGGCAAACAGTCCGCCGAAGGCATAAGGGAAGTTGTAGTAGCTCAGATGGCCGCTGTAATAGTGACCTTTGCAGCACCACATAAACGGATGTAAGTATGCCGGATCAAGACCGTCGCCATAGGCTTTCTTCTGCGCATCGAGCATCAGCTCGCACAGGCGGTCAGCAAACATGAATTCCTTTTCGCGGTTTTCGAAAACGGACTTTTCAAACAGATATCTGGAATAGATGTCGCAGATGATCTGGTTGGCATCCTGCAGCTGGTTTTCGATCAGGGCCCTTCTGGCGATCGGATCTTTTTCCATCGAGATCGCCGCATTCATCGCAACGACTTCATTGAATGTCGATGCTGTCTCGGCGACCGGCATCGAAACATCGCGGTTCAGCAGAGAATTGTCTTTCAGACAGTAGTTGTGGAATGCGTGACCGAGTTCGTGCGCCAGAGTGATCACATCGCCCAGCTGACCGCCGAAGTTGGTCAGGATACGGCTCTGCTTCTGGTTGTTGAGCTCCGCACAGAAAGCACCTCCGACTTTGCCGTCATGCGGATAGAAGTCGATCCAGGCCTCATCGAAGGCTCTTGCGATCATAGCGGTCTCTTCTTCATCGAACGTGGAGAACAGATCGACCAGATAGTCTCTGGCGTCTTGTGTCGTATATTCTTTTTCGTTGCCTTTCAAAGGAGCGAAAAGCTCATAGAACGGAAGACCGTTTTCATAGCCCAGCATCTTTGCCTTGGCCTTCATGTATTCCCAGAACTTCGGGAGATATTCTTCCATCGCCCCAAGCAATGCATCGAGCGTCTCTTTCTTCATGTGGGCGTTCTTGAGCGTCTCATCCAGCGGCGATTCATAGCCGCGAAGCTGACAATGACGGATGACTTCCATCTTGATCGAGTTCAAAGAGAATGCGATGGCATCTTTGATACGGTCGTATGCCTTCAATTCCGCTTCATAGGCACTTTTTCTGACTGCGGGGTCGGGATCATACGCCAGATTCCGGATATCGGATAAGCTCGTCGTCTTCCCGTCATATTCTACCGGGACCGTTGAAGTCAGAAAGCTCTGCAGATCCGACCAGGCGGAAGAACCGGAGATCTCATATAAAGAGATCACCTTCTCGACTTCCGGAGAGAGTGTATAACCGGCATTTTCTTTGATATTGTTCAGATAGAATTCATGTTCCTTCAGCAAAGGATCGGAATCGATGATCTCGCTGAGGTTTTCCAGTCCGGCGACATATTTTGTCAGCGCGGTATTGGGCACTGCCAGAGCCGACATCTTGGAAGACAGTCTTCCCAAGATCGCTGCCGCTCTGGTATCCGACGTATTGGTCGATTGGCTCAAAGAAGCAAACGAAAACAGATCCGAAGCTTTCCCGTTGAGCTTTTCAACAAGATCCAGCGCTTTGACCAGTATACCTTTCGGATCGCCGCTTAGATCTTCGGCAAATCCGACGAACTCTTGAATCAGTTCATCGAGCTCTTTTTCATCCTCTTGAAACTTGGGATCATCATATCCTTTGTACAAAACATCTAATGACCATTCTTTATTCATATATATTCCAGCCTTTCCGATAGAATTATACCATCGAATCTTACTTTCCTTTTAACGACAGCATTTCGGAAAGGTACAGCATAAGAAAAGACGGACCCGAAGATCCGTCTGATTTCTTAATGATTAAGACCCTTTTAACTGATTAACCTAATTCAGCGAAGTACTTGATCGTTCTTACCATCTGAGATGTGTAAGAGTTTTCGTTATCGTACCAAGCAACGACCTGTACTAAGTAGCAGCCATCAGCAACCTTGGAAAGCATTGTCTGGTTAGCATCGAACAGGGAACCGAACTTCATACCGATGATGTCGGAAGAAACCAGCTTCTCAGTTGTGTAACCGAATGATTCGTTGGCATGAGCCTTCATAGCTTCGTTGATGCCTTCGACAGTGATGTCTTCGCCAGTAACGACAGCGTGGAGGATCGTAGTAGAACCTGTGACAGTCGGAACTCTCTGTGCAGCACCGATGAGCTTGCCATTCAGTTCAGGAATAACGAGACCGATAGCCTTTGCAGCACCTGTAGAGTTAGGAACGATGTTGGCAGCGCCAGCTCTGGCTCTCTGTAAATCGCCTTTTCTGTGAGGTCCGTCAAGGATCATCTGGTCACCAGTGTAAGCATGAACAGTTGTCATGATACCGGACTGGATCGGAGCATAGTCGTTCAGAGCCTGAGTCATAGGTGCCAGACAGTTTGTAGTACAAGAAGCAGCAGAGATGATCTTGTCATCTGCAGTTAAAGACTTGTGGTTTACATTGTAAACGATAGTCGGAAGATCGTTTCCAGCCGGAGCAGAGATAACGACTTTCTTAGCACCTGCATCGATATGAGCCTGTGCTTTTGCCTTAGAAGTATAGAAGCCAGTGCATTCTAATACGACGTCGACATCTAATTCACCCCAAGGGAGATCAGCAGCCTTCGGCATAGCATAGATCGTGATTTCCTTGCCATCGACAGTGATGGAACCAGGGACCTTTACAGTCTTGCCATCTTCTTCATACTCAGGTTCCTTAGAAGAAACTGTGTGAAGGTTTTCGCCAAACTTACCGCAGTATCCACCCTGTGCAGAGTCATACTTTAATAAATTTGCTAACATCTTAGGGCTTGTTAAATCGTTGATCGCAACAACTTCATAGCCCTCGGCACCGAACATCTGACGGAAAGCTAATCTACCGATACGTCCGAAGCCATTAATCGCAACTTTTACTGCCATAATAAATTTTTCCTCCTATTTTATGACTACATATATATTATAAGGTTTTTCCTGCTTTTTTAAACATGATTTACATGAAAAAAAGGAAGATTTCTCTTCCTTTTCAGATACCGGTTTTATTACTTGACAGTGATCGAAGTAATGTGGAGCTGAGGTCCCTCGTACCAGTACAAGAAACCTTCCAGATCGACGACCTGACCGACTTCAAGAGCCTCTGCAGCTTCGTAAACATCGGAACCGTTGTAGCACAGATAGCTTTCGACCAAGAACGAATACTGCAGACCGTCTTTTTCAAAATTGATGTAGACATCGTTTCCTTCTGTGCCGGAACCATCCCAGTTGTATAAGAATGCAGCACCCTCATCATTTGCAGCGGCGACAGTCATATCCGTTAAAGTGACTTTCTGGTTCATGTTGGCTGCCGGATCCGTCGGTAAAGAAGCAGTGATATCGACCGGTTCAGCGATATACTTATCGCCATCATCGATGACTGTAACGGTTGCATCCGTCAGTTCGATTTCGCCGGACCATTCAGCCTTTGTACCGGTGACCTGGACCTTTGTACCGTTTCCGATACCCTTCCAGCCGTCAGTATAGTCGGTGGAATCGACTAATTTTGCATAATCTTCTTCGGAGAGCTGACCGCCATAAACGAAGTATGCGCCATCCTTGTCCTGCAAGTAGAGAGTAGCACCGTTGTAGTAAGACTGTGCTGCCTGAACATACGCCTCGATCGTAACGACTGCCGAACCGTCTGTCGGTAAAGCCGCATACTCTTCATAAGTGGAAACAGTGACATCTGCCGGAGTTTCTTCAGCCGGAGTCTCTTCTGCCGGAGTTTCAGCTTCCGGAGCAGGTGCCGGTTCTTCCTTCTTTGCACAGCCGGCAACCGTCAGGATGACCAGCAGGCTCAGTAAAACTGTAAGTAATTTTTTCATTTTTTCTCCCTTCCTCAGGCCTTTTCCTGAGAACAATACTATGATATCACGATAGATTCCCGTATTCAAAAGAGCTGATTATTTCAGCTCTTCATTTGTTTCAGATATGTGCGGAGATAGCAGATCCCGATAAAGACCCATGTGACGAAAATAGTTCCGAGAAGGACTTTCGAAGTCGCCGGCAGCGGGCCGAGATCCCTCTTGCCGGAAGAAGCACTTGTCTGGTCGAGGTGATACAAAGACAGAGTATCGGAATACAGATCATCGATGAAAGCATCATCGATCGCCTCTTTCCTTCTTACCGCCTTGCAGGTGGATTCGATGAGATTTCCGGCGGCATCACGCAAAGAGGCCGAACCGTTGAAGACCGGTGTGACGAAACTGTTTTCCGTATGTTCGATCAGAAGCCTCGATGCATCGATCTTGATACTGTAATGTTCGCTGTCATCGCTTCCCGCTTTGGCCAGATAGTCCTGATAGGCTTGAGAATCCATCGCCTTTTTTGAGACCGGCACATAGCCTTCCGTCTTGGCATAGGAGATCTGTACATCGTCAGTCACCAGATACTGGGCAAAAAGCCAGGAAGCCAGGACTTCCTGCGGATCATCTTTGTTGAAGATACACAATGAGGGACCCTGTGAGATCATCCTGATATTTGATGTATCATACTGCGGGATCGGCCGGACGACAGTCTCAAAATGAACGATCTTTTCTTCCGGGATATCGACAAGCGGCGCATCGGAACCCATCCAGGTCGCACCGGCGGTCGAATCGATCGCAAAGATACACTGGCCGGCATTCAGGAAGTTGGCCGGATAAGACGAGATCTTGAATGTTGAGAAGCTTCCGCTTTTCGCGTGTTCACCGATCTGCTTGAGGATGTCCCTGGTCTGATCGTTGAAGATCAGGATATCACCGTTCTCATCGGAGTATGGCGCATCGAGCTGTTTCAGCATCGAGATCATCATGTTGTCTGTCGACTTGTAGATGAACGGGATCATGACCTTCTGACCGTTGACCAGGAAGTTTCCTTCGCTGTCTTTTGCCATGGCAGCTTCCGAGACTTCAAAGATGAAATCCCAGGTCAGTATATCCGGTACTTCATAGCCGAGCTTTTCGACAAAGTCCTTATTGATATACGCCGCTTCCGTAGAACGCATATACGGCAAGGCGTAATGGACACCGCCGATGATGCCTTCTTTCATGAATTCCGGCACCATCTCTTCATCGGATGGCCCTTCAAAGCGGACTTCGTTTCCGCCAAGTCCGTATCTTTCATCCTTCAATAAGTCATCAAGAGGAACGACGACATTGTCTCCCGTGATATAGGTCGCGATATGGTCAGGATAGGTGATACAGACATTTGGCGTCGTATCGGTAGAGATGTTGGTGATGACATCGTTGTAGATCCTTCCGTAGTCGGTATACAGTTTCAGACTGACTTTGATATTCGGATAGATCTTTTCGAAATCGGCGATCGCCTTCTTGTAGACATTGACCTGATTGATGTTGGTGTCGTTCTTTGCCCAGAAGCTGATCTCATACGTCTTTGATTCATCAAAACTTTCCGGGACGGAAAAGGAGATGCTTTCCTCAGAGCCGTGGCAACCGCAAAGAAGCAGGCAAGCCAGGACCGCAAGCAGGATATAACGTATCTTTCTCATCCTTTGGTACCTCCTCGGGAAACGCCTTCCATGATCTTCTTGTGGAAGATGAGGAAGATGATGATCAGCGGGATCGAAATGACCACGACCGCTGCCATCATTGCCGGGATGTTTTCACGGCCAAATCCGGATTCGCGGATCGTCTGGATGCCGTTAGATACCAGGAAATAATTCTCATCATCGGTGATCAGCCTTGGCCAGACATAGGCATTCCAGCATTCGATCACTTTCAAGATCAGCACCGTGACGATCGTCGGCCGGCAGATCGGGATCATGACTTTCCAGAGATACTTGAAGTCGGAAGTCCCATCCACCTTGGCTGCCTTGTAGAGTTCTTCCGGGATCTGTTCAAAGTTTTCCTTGAGCAGATAGATATAGAAGATACTCGTGACACTCGGTAAGATCAGGCCCGGGAAAGAGTTGCGAAGTCCGGCGTTGGTGATCGTGACGAAATTGGTGATGATGACTAACTCATTCGGGATCATCATCAGCGATAAAAATAATGTAAAGACAAGATCCTTGCCTTTGAATTCCAGCCTTGAAAACGCAAAAGCCGAAAGCACAACGACGATCATCATCAGTAACGTCGTAATGAGAGTGAAAATGATCGTGTTGACAAAATATCTGGCTAACGGAACGGCCGTGAAGGCCTGGATATAGTTTTCCAGAGTCGGGGACAGCGTGAAGAACTGCGGTATATATTCGGCGTTATAAGCCGCATAGGATTTCACGGATGTCAGAAGCATCCAATAGAACGGGAACAGAACGATGATCGCCCAGAAGATGAGCAGCGCAAAGATCAATACCGTCCAGACGGCATTGTTTGCCTTGCTTTTACGTTCCAGATCCCTGATCTGTTTCATCATGTTATCTGTAGTGGACATTTTTCTTGGATACCATCAGGTTGATCATCGTGATCGTCAATACGATCAGGAATAAGATGAGTGCTGCCGCCGAAGCAAAGGAAGGATAGCCTCCCGAATTGCCGTACAGCATATCGTAGACATAGCCGACGATCGTATTCATGCCGGCCGCATTCAGATCGATGCCGAATAAGGCAACGACATCCGAATACGCTTTGAAAGCACCGATGAAGCCGGTGATGATCAGATAGAACAGAGACGGTGAGATCATCGGCAAAGTGATCTTATAGAAGATGCGCCATTTGGAAGTACCGTCCACTCTTGCGACATTGTAGTAGTCTTTGTTCACCGAAGCCAGGGCAGAAGTTAAGATCAGGATCTTGAACGGCAATACCACCCAGATCGTATAGAAACAAAGCACGAACATCTTTGCCCAGTACGGTCCTTCGATGAAATCGATCGAAGAAAAACCGAAGCTATTGAGCAGCAGATTGATCAGACCTTCCGAATAGGCTGTCTTCTTGAACAGGATCATGAAGACCAGGCCGACTGCCAGAGTATTTGTCACGTATGGCAGAAAGAAGATCGTCTGAAACAGGTCCTTGAGCTTTCCGATCGAATTCAAAGCCAGTGATATCAGCAAGGCGATGCCTGTGGAAAGCGGGACCGTGATGATGACTAAGATGAAGGTGTTTTTCAAAGCCTGCAGAAAATAAGGATCATGCAGGACGTAGGAGTAATTGTACAGACCGATGCCGAAGTATTCCTGGGAAGCGAAATTGTAGCCTTCTTCAATGGAATAGACCAGAACATCGATCAAAGGATAGACCATGAACACGCCGACAAATAACAGGGCCGGCAGCAGATACAACCATCCTTTCAGATCATTCTTCTTGTTCATCGGATCACACTTTCATCCTTCTTGGAGAAGACATGGACCTTGTTCTGTTTTAAAGAGAAGCTGATGATGCCGTCTTTGTTGTTCAGCTGCTCATCGGCAGAAACGATGGCTCTGACATCTTCATCCGAGATGCAGTATTTATTGTGGGTGACGATGCTGGTATCCCTGCCGGTCGTTTCGACGCGGTCGAATTCGCAATGGAAATATCCCTTCTCGTCCGGATCGAAAGCTTCCGGTCTTATGCCGATGTAGACCTCCTGGTCTTCGACATTGCGCTCACCGATGCAGTCTTCACCGATATAAAGCTTATGATCTTTCACGCAGCCGTCAAAGACGTTGATGGCAGGCGTTCCCAAGAATTTGGCAACGAACAGATTGATCGGATCATTGTAGACTTCCTGGGGTTTGCCCATCTGTTGCAGGACACCGGCAGACATGACGACGATCAGATCGGAGATCGACATCGCTTCTTCCTGGTCGTGCGTGACAAAGATCGTCGTGATGTTGGTCTCTTTCTGAATGCGGCGGATCTGTTCCCTGGTCTGCAGACGCAGTCTGACATCGAGATTGGACAAAGGCTCATCCAGCAGAAGCACGCCCGGCGTTTTGACCAGAGCTCTGGCGATCGCCACACGCTGTTGCTGACCGCCTGAGAGTTCGCTCGGCTTTCTTTCCATCAGCGTTTCGATCTGTACGAGTTTTGCCGCCTCGAACGCTTTTTCCTCCATGACCTCCTTGCTGAGTTTATTCTCCCCTTTGAGATTCTCCAGAGGGAACATGATGTTCTGTTTCACCGTCAGATGCGGATATAAGGCATAGTTCTGAAATACCATGCCGACACCTCTGTTTTCCGGCGGAAGTTCACTGACATCAAGGTCGCCGAACCAGATCTTTCCATAAGTCGGTTTCTCCAGACCGCAGATCAGATTCAGTGTTGTCGATTTACCGCATCCCGAAGGACCTAAAAGCCCTACCAGTTTGCCATCTGGTATCTCGAAGTCGAAATCATTGACTGCGGTCACGATCTCATTTTTGTTATGTTTGGAAATGAATTTCTTAGTCAGGTGATCAAGTACGATTTTCATTGTCTGGCCCTCACATCTAAAAATAATTATAAAATTAAAAACCTGCAGAATTCTACAGGTTTACTGTTTTGCGATCTCAAAGTAGAACTTGGAATACTCCCCTTTCATGGACTCCACACCGCATTCCATGCCGTGTGCTTCGATCAGTTCTTTGGCCAGAGATAAGCCGATCCCCGAACCGATATGATGGCGTTTGTGTTCCTTGTCAACTTTATAATAACGGTCCCAGATATTGCCAAGATCCTTCTTCTCGATACCCTCACCGTTGTCATAGACATAGATGCGGATATGATCTTCATCTTCCTCTGAGCCCAATACGATCTTCTGTTTTTCCTTATTGTTATAGTTGAGAGAATTATTGATGAAATTGTATAAGACCTGCTTGATACGCTTGACATCGACACTGATGATGCCGTCTTTCTGACACTTCAGTTCCAGTTCGATGCCCTGCGTCTCACAATATTTCTCATACTGACGGTATACGCTTGTCAGCAAGTCGGAGATCAGGATATCTTCCTTATGCAGTTCCAGCTTGATCGCATCGATCTTGGAGATATCGATCAGATCATCGACCAGAGTGGAAAGACGCTTCGCCTCGTCGATGATGACGTTGATGTTTTCTTCGGTATTCTCTTCCGGCAGATCGCGGATCATTTCTCCGTAACCCACGATCATCGTCAAAGGTGTGCGAAGATCATGGGAAACGTTGCCCAGAAGCTCTTTCTTGGCTTTTTCCGCCTTCAGGATATCCTCATTGGCCTTTTCCAGAGTCTTGTTGAGCTCTTCAAATTCCAGAGAACCTGTCTTGATCGAAGAAGGATCATATTCTCCTTTGGAAAGGTTCTTTGACTCCGAATTGATCTGTTTGATCGGCGAAATGATATACCTTGAGATAAAAAAAGCCAGGATCAGCGTCATCAGTAAGATGATCGCAATGATCAGCAGATACTGTGATTTGATCGTCGAGATCGTGGTATTCAAAGGCGTGATGCCTGAAGATACCATGACCATGACCGTCTCATCATCATAAGTGATCAGCTTGGCAAAGATATAGACATCTTCCGGTTTATCCATGAAGTGACGCTGGTAGCGGAAGTTATCGAACATCTTCTCTTTTGAATCTTCCGCATCGACTTCGGCAGCGATCGCGTTGATCGTCGACATATCGATCCCCCGCAATGTGCATGCGCCTGTATAATTCAGATCATCATCATTGGAAACGACCCGGACACAGACTTCATTGGACATCGACATGTGTTCGATCAGTTCATCGAATTCATCCTCGCCGATCAGAAGTGCCACATCTTCCCCTGCACTCTTCAGCGATTTAATCTTATTGGCCTTGTAAAAATCATCCAGAAATGTCGTCTGGACAAAATACACAAGACCCATGACGCCGACTACGAAGATCAGCAAGATCACCGTCAGCTGTAACGCAAGACTATATTTCTTTTTCAAAACGGTAGCCTACTCCCCGGATCGTGGTTATATAATTGCCATATTCCTTCAGGTCTTTCCGCAAAAGTTTCATATGGGTATCCAGAGTCCTGTCATCGGAATCATATTCATATCCCCAGACTTTGGAAATGATCGACTGTCTTGTCAATGCGTTGCCCATATTCTTCAGAAGGTACAGCAGAAGTTCATATTCCTTGTTTGCCATATCGACTCTTTCGCCATCGATCGACACCATATGCGCATCTTCATCCACGATAAGGCCTTTGACAGTGATCCTGTTTGTCAGTTTCATCTCTCTTTTCAAGATGACTTTGATCCGCATCATCAGTTCCTTCAAAGAGAACGGTTTGGTCACATAGTCCTCCGCTCCGATGTCAAAACCATAAATACGGTCATATTCCTGTCCCAAAGCCGTCAGAAAGATACAAGGAACATCTTTGATCTCCTTCATCTTCTTCAAAGTCTCATAGCCATCCATCTCCGGCATCATGATATCCAACACAACAAGGTCGAAGTCCTCTTTGGCAAACATGTCCAAAGCCTCTCTGCCGTCTGACGCCAGAACACATTCATGTCCTTCGTGGATCGCATATTTCCCGATCATTTCACGGATCTTTTCTTCATCATCAACGATCAATAGTTTTGCCATAATTCAATGTTAACCTCAAAATGTGAATTTCAACTGAATTTTTCTCTTCCAATTCGATATTTTTATTATATAATAGTTATTGTTCTTGCGGATTAGCCAAGCGGTAAGGCAGTGGACTCTGAATCCACCATTTCGAAGGTTCGAATCCTTCATCCGCAGCCAGAGTAAGTCAAGCCCGGTTTATGGGCTTTTTGTTTACTCCGGTTTAGTGTTGTTCAGTTTTGTATCACAAAGCACATCCGAAGATGTGCCTCTGAAATGCAAATTACAGAAAGATGCAAATACTTTTAATCATCCCTATAAACTTGAATTTGCCGGTCTATTTTACAGTTTCAGAACAGCGGGAACTTCATCCCACCCTTTTGGCAGTTCTTTTTCCTCAAACCCAAAAGAAGTGTACAGTTTTCTAGCTGTTTCGTTTTCCGGCTCATACGAAAGCCAACAATACTCAGCTTTTCCAGCGGGGAAGGTGCGAATGTAGTCAATGGCCAGTTTTAGGGCTTGTTTTCCATATCCTTTTCGCTGCTGCTTTTTGTCGATCATAAAACGCCACAACAGATAGTTTTCAAAAACGTAATCTGGAGTATCTTCCTCTTCGTCTTCTTCTTCATCGTCTTTTCTTATATACCCGATCATTAAGAATCCAACGGGGTTTTCGCCAACGTATATTCCAAAAGGTTGAGCAAAACCGCCTTCCGCAATAGTCGCGTAAGCTTCTGCCAGACTGTACATATTGCTGGCTACAAATTCTTTCTGCTCATCGAAAACTTTTAACCCAATCAGGTCGTCCAGATTGTCAGTATCGACTTTTACGAGCCGTACAGTCTCTTCTTTGCTGCTGTTATTGTCCATATTTTCTCCTTTACTGTCGATCTTTATTCTTTTTTTAGATTTTTCACACAAACGCCGATTTATCGAGTTCTTATTTGAACTGTATGACCAGATTCTTTCCCAGCCCTTCTGCAATCCTCTGCAGCGTTCTTATGGAAGGATTGGCTGTGCCATTCTCCAGTTTGGATATATCTCCCTGGGTAATTCCGGTTAGGGAAGAAAGCTCCTTCTGGGTGATGCCTTTTTCGTTTCTGGCATCGATCATCGCTTTGATGATCTGAAACTCTGGCTCCATGGATTCCCATTGCTTTGCGAAATCAGGATCCTTCATCAATTCATTCAGTGTGTCTTTTGCATATCTAGGCATTTCATTTTCCTCCTCTTTTCAGAAAATTCTCTCTTCGATCCTTTGCCAGCTTGAGTTCTCCTGGCGGAGCCTTCTGGCTTTTCTTTACAAAACCGTTTGTGAGAATGATCCTTTTA
>JAZQIF010000041.1:0-8009 GCA_045540935.1 Erysipelotrichaceae bacterium
AAGATCACACTCTTCTTCAAGATCCGGCAGATTTTCCAATATCTGCTTTGAAGCATCCTTATAGAATGCGTCATTGACGAACGTGATCTGCGGGGTAAAGACAGGATCCATCTTGTCATATTCCTGTCTGGTCACGATCTCAGGTCCGCCGACCGGTAAGAAGCCGCCGGCAAAGTATTCGGCTGTGGCGATCGTACGCTGCTTGGCATTGGCATAGAATAAGACTTCATCACCTTCCGGACGCCAGTTCTCTTCAATGAGACCTTCCGACTCCAGCCATTTGCGGAAATACTGGCCCATTGCCGTTTCCAGCATGCCGCCTCTCAAAGATAATTCGGAAGCATTGGAAGACCATTCATACCAGGTGTGCGGTGTCGCATTGTCCAAGGCAGAGCCTTTCGTCGACATCGGTGCCCGGATATTGTGCCTGCTTAAAACGACGACCTGTTTTAATTCATAGTCTTCTTCGCCTGCCTTTACGGGGAGCGGGATGATCAGACTGATCGCCAGCAGGATAGTGAATAACTTGTTTCTGAACTGTTTCATATGCATCATTCATCCTTCATGTTCTACAGAATCATTTTAAGTTTTTTGGAAGGCTTTTTCTTATGAACTGTGTATTTTCCCAAAGAAAAACTGCCATGAACTTCAATGGCAGTCTTGTTTGTGTTTTGCCTTTTTTTGGCTGGATCATGTTGATCCGTAATTTTTACACTTGGTGTTTTTAAATTTTAGATTGGCAGTGATGGGAACAGATGTCTTTTTAGAGACAAACGCTTCACACCGATATTTCCTCCATAGGAATCTTCGATGTTCCGATCAGGAACGTACCACTCATCGTCCGCTGATCGCCCGGCCGATGAGGGATTAATGAATTTCCTTCAGGATCTCCTTCATATAATTCCTCCTTAATCTTAACTATCCGACACCCATCGGATCTTAATTCTTTTTCCTTCTCTTTACACCTTCATATTAACAATTTTCATATAAAAGAAAAGTCTGTTTTTCGCAGACTTTTTATGAGATAATGAGAATGTTGAGGGATGTTTCGATTTGTAACATCTTTTTTTATTTATCTTCGGCTAATCCCAGCTCGACATAGAGCCAGTAATACTCATCATACAGACCGCAAACCGCATCCGCACCCAGATTGGGTGAGAAGGCCTTCTGGGCGACGATCGCCCAGGAACCGTACTTGTCGAACAGCTGTTCCGGTGTCGGTCCTTCTTCCTGGCCATAGATCTCAAGATTGGACTTTCTGACTGCCGCCAATCCTTCCGGATCGCCTTTATATGCCTCCAGACGCAGTCGGTTTCTTTCTGCCGATACGGCTCTGGCGATCTCTTCGATCGATTTTCCTTCTTCTCTCATCCTGTAGATGATATCGGACAAAGTTTCCAAAGACTCGTGATATTCGATCCTGGCTTGTTTCTGTTCCTCGACGAAGGTTTCATCGCTCCAGTCGTACTTGGCATATTCGCCAAGTCTCTCGGAAGCAGGATCGGGTGAAAAGCCATAGACCGCATCGGGATCGACAATGATGTCTTTCATCGCTTCCGGATTCTCTTTAGGATCGTGGACATATTGAAATATCTGCTTTTCTGCCGTTTCCTCCGGTGATAAAGCCTCTTGATTTATTTCGTCTTCCTTTTTCTGAGCGCAGCCGCATAAAACAAGTAACAGCAATACTGCGATCAGCAGTTTTTTTATGTTCATAATACTTTCTCCGTGATTTTAATTATTCTTTTACGGACATCTGCAGAAGATATTCTTCGATCAGGCTGCCATCGATATCTTCAAGTCTGGAAGCAACAGCGTTGCCGGCTGCTCCGCCATAACGAAGCGCAAGTCCCCTGTCTCCTGTTTGCGTAAGTTTGCCTAAGAATGCCGCCAGCATCGCATCGCCTGCTCCGACTTTATTGACCAGTACGGTATTTGGCTGTACCAGATATAAGAAGCCTTCCTCATCTCCCAGCAGGGCTCCGTCTTTGCCAAGTGACAGCAGGACTTTTTCGACGCCTTGTTTCCGCAATGTATTTATCGCTTCTTTCGCATTTTCCTTCGTGATGTTTTCATCATTCAGCAGGATCTGCAGTTCATACAGATTCGGTTTGATCAGATAAGGCCGGCACCGTTTCAAAGTCTCCGGTGAGATCTTTTCCATATCGATGACGACTTTGCCTTTCTGTTCGTGGATCCTGTCTGCCATTGTGATCAGATCATTTTCATCAAAACCCCGCATCATCGAACCGGAAATGACGGCGATATCACCTTCCCTGATCAAAGAGATCTTTTCCAATAACGCAGCTTTCACTTTTTCATCGGCTTTCGGTCCGTCTCCGTTGATGCACAAGGCCTTATGATCGTAATGTGCCTTCATATTGATGCGGTTGACTCCGTCCACTTTTACAGAAATGACTTCAATATTTTCATCTTTTTCAAATTCGCTTCTGATGAAATCACCGGTAAAACCGCCCAGCAGGACGATGGCTCTTGACCGTATGTTTAATAAGCTCAGTATCTTGGAAACATTCAGGCCCTTGCCGCCCGCCTTGAATATCGCATCATGGCCGCGGTTGACTTCATCGACCATCAGTTCATCATTGACAGTCAGAAAATAATCGATCGCCGGGTTCAAAGTCAGTGTATAGATCATGATCCTTTTCTCCTCATTCCGATGTATAGTTCCATAGTATCATTTCACGGATGTTTTGTTTGTCTCAAAGGCAGACGGCGAAAACAACTGTACTGTTATAAACCCCGAGCTAAATCAGCTAAAACTCAGTCCTTGTCGGCAACAATGATTCAAAATCGCGTAAAAACGGCGAATTATGAGAAAAAAGCATCGTATTTCTCAAATAAAATGAAACCGGATGCGTATGACGCACATTTTTGACCGGCAGGTCTCGGATATATTGACCGCTGAGTCTTGGAAATTTTGACCGCTTTACAATATGAAGAAAACAGATGAAAGATGGGTGCCGTCAGGCACCCACTATTATTCAGTTATCCTTTCTGAAGTCCTTTCCCGAAACTTCCAGTCTGTATGCTTTGTTGATGACTCTGGAAAGGCTTGCGTCTGCGTATGTCGCGTTTTCAAACACGCTGTACCACTCATCTACCGGATACTGGGAAATATAGATCGTCGATCCGTTTTCGTATCTTGATTCAAGAACGTCGAAAAAGATGCGGCACGAGGAATAGTCCAAGGACATCAGCCCCACATCATCTAAGATCAGTAAGTCTTTCTTTGCCAGCTGTTCCAGAAATTTCAGATAGCTCTTCTCGTCCTTCGTCTTCATCTCCATGATCAGTCTGGAAGCAGAATAGAAGCGTACACTGCGAAACTGTGTGATCGCTTTGATCGCCAGAGCACAGACGAGCCACGTCTTTCCGGTGCCGCAGGGACCGGATACGATGACGTTCTTCTTCTGGTCGATGAAGCTGCAGTCAAAAAGAGAGAACAGTATCTTTTCATCGATCACTCTGTCCGGATCGGATCTGTAATCCGCGATATCCGCATTGGGAAACTTCAGTCCGGCATCATCGATCCCTTTCTTTATCTTCTTGGCATAGCGGGCACTGTACTCCGCCATCGTGATTTCAACAATCCTGTCGTCTGCGTTTTTCAATCCGATGTTGGGATCTCCCAGCTGCTCGATCAGTTTTCTCGCTGACTGGGACAGAGACATCTCGTTGAGATACATAGGCATTTTTTCAATATCGTGATCTATAGAATCTTTTCTTTTGATAGCCATAAATTATTATTTCCTCCTTGTTTCATTTAAACTGTTCTGGTCCGCGGATATTCTTGTGGACCTTGTTTCCGTTTTTCAGTTCGGAAAGCCTTCGCTTCACGAAGCTGTAGGTGTGCTGTTTTAAATCAAGTGCTTCCTTGCAGACCATGTCGATCTGCACGTCGGTGTATTTGTGAGAGATATGCCAGGCAATGATGCCCATGCACGCTCTGTATCCCTGTTCGGGGTATTTTTGAGCTTGAAGGATGTTTTCGATCAGTTCACGTGTACTGTCTCCGATAAAAGAAGCCTGTTCAAGATACCAGGCGGCGTCTCTTGTCTTGGCGTTGTATCCGATCTGATGATGAATGGGCATATGTTCTTCTGTTGTTGTATAGCGTTTCGTAAAGGAATATTCCCTTGTATGTCTGGCAACGAGGCTGCCCAGTGTATCTAAGATCAGAATTGTGGTAAAACTGTATTTGATGATAACAGTCTGTCCTAAAAGGGTGTAGGGAACCGAATAGTAATGATCCCTGTCCTCTTTCAGACAGATATGGTAATTATCCGGAACCTTGGCACAGTCATAATCGAATACTTCAAACTCTTTCCCTGGCAGGGGTCTAAGAAGCGGTCTATCGTATTCGTTGAACCACTGTCTTCTGGTTCCGTTTTTCTTCTGAAACTTCATGTCGGAGAGTTCGCCGATGATCCTTAAGACATCCGCGTTGAGAGCTTCAAGGCTTCGATACTGTTTGTCCTTGATCTCCATCAGTACCTGCCTTTCAAACCACCCGCACACGTTCTCCACTTCGTGCTTATCGGTCGGTTCCAGAACTCTGGCAGCCATAACGATGTAACCGTAGTGTTCTTCCATATCTTCATAGACTCTGTTGAGACTTACTTCCTTCTCATAGTTTCTGATGACGGCGCATTTCGTATTATCCGGCACCGCATACATCGGCACGCCGCCGTAATACTTCAAGGCGTGGATGTGACCGCGGATAAAACTTGAAAGCTTTGTGTCCAAAAACCCTTCCATATAAGGAAAGCCGGATATGCCTAAAGATGTGCAGAAGAAATACACTTTCTCTTCCCTGTCTTCAAACCGGAAAGAAAGGACATCGCCCATCCAGTCTATGTACCAGTTCTGCCCCGGCGGTTCATTATAGAAAGCCATGACCGGGGCCTTACAGTTTTCGTTTACCCATCGGCCATACAGCTGGCAGAACCTCTGATAGGAATAGGTATCATCACTTCCTTTCCGGTATCGTCTCCACAGAAAGAACAGTGTCATCCTTCTGTCGCTGCTCAGATCGCTGTGGATCTTTTCAAAGTCCGGCAGAGGCTTCATGTTGCGCTGTTTGTTCAGATTCGGCTTCAGAAGATCTTCAAGACGCTTCTCATCGATTTCCTGCAGACTTTCAAGCGTGAAGCCCTGATCCCTTATGATCCCGGCGATCGTATTTACACTTCCTTTGGAAAAGCCTTTGTAGGTATGCGAGAAAAGATTGACGATATCGTTCTGCGACTGATGGTATTTCTGCAGCTTTTCACATATCATCAAAAAGCGCTGTCTGGTGCTCACTTCCTTCTTCTTCATTTTTTCACCTCCTTTCTATGGCTTCATCATAATAAAAACCGTCTGTTTAAAGACGGTGAAATACGCTTGATGATAGAGGCGGTCAAAAAATCCAATACAGCCGGTCAGAATTTCCCATACCGCCGGTCAAAATTTCCAAGACTCAGCGGTCAAAAAACCCAAGAGTACGCAACCGGAGGGTATCAGTCATGAATGGTACATTCCAAAGTATGCATTACCGGTCAGGATCAGGAAATGAATATAGAGATCATCACAGAATTCGTGATCCTGTATTTCATTATCAAGGAACTGAAAAAACGTAACTAGTCCTAAGGACTGACGTTTCAGTTTCAACTGAATCTAAAGCCGGCAATGCATACGAAAGGGGAGGTTGCCGCCTCCCCTTTCTTTTTGGTCTACCGGCCAAAATCAGGATATCCATATTATACACCTTTCTTCGTTTTGCTTCAAAAGCCAAAAAGATGCTGAATGAAGCATCTTTTTGACAGAAAGGAGATTATCGAATGCTCAGAATTTTAGAAGAAAAGCTTTCTTTGTTTCATCTTTGAAGGTGTCCGGGCAGGATGGCCGTCTTGATCCGGACACCTTTCAAAGGAGCTTTATATCAAACCTGTTGCCAGGTCGATATCATTTGATGCCGGTTCCGCAGATATGTGTGGATGATGGGCCCGAAACCGGCAATGGATGAAGACGCGGCATATGACTTTTCAGTCTGTTGCCGGACTTCGTTTTTTGAAGACGCCCGGACAGGACGGTGGTCGCCATCCGGACGCCTTGCGAAGAAGATATATATCAACCCTACTATTAAGTTGATATCATTCGATGCCGGTAAACGGAATGATGAATTCTTTTACCGGGGCTGGTTCCGGAATCGGCTCAGGACTTGGCTGTGGGATCGGTTCGGGTTCTATCTGAGGTTCCGGTGTCGGTTCGGGTTCAGGTTCGACAGGTTCCTGTTTTGGTTTGATGTCGAACCTGACATCTTCCCGATCCGCTACTTCAAGATCGAGATCACATTTGAGGTCCTCATTTAACAGTGTCGTATGAATGAGCGACTGGTCTTCATTTTCGGGTATTCCGTTATATTCTATGATCAATGTATTGGAGGAAAGGACATCAAGGCAGACAGGTGTGAGACCGTTGTGTTCGGGGAAGACGTGGCCGACCATCGAGGCTTCACAGGTCGTGTTGTATAACTGTATGTATACTTTCTGCGGTTCGAGCTGTTCGCCGACGATCCCGGTGATCACCGCTTCCCTTTCATAGACTGCCAGAGGCTCTTTGACCCCGATCCTGAACTGTGCATTTTCTGACGGAGTATTTTCCAATACCCCGATACCATCACCGCTGTTAGAATCGATGATATATCCGTCCGGAACTGCGACCCGGATAAATTCATCTGATCCTTCCGTTGGGACTCCTTCGAAACTGACGTGGATGTTGTCAGAGACGTGTGCGACCGCGATCGCTTCGAGTCCGTCCGGTATGTTGGGAAACCAGTCGGTGATGTCTTCAAAATTTTCGATGTCGAAGTAGTAATCCCGATCGGTAAGTTCCAGGATGACGACTTGCGATCCGATGTTTTCTCCGACATAACCTTCAACATTTCCTTTGGCTTCTACCATCACCAAAGGCGATGCTTTGATGGTTTTATAGGAGAAAAGACAGGTAAGAAACAATAGAATCAACATTAATTTTTTCATCAGGAATTCCTCCTGATTTCATTCTGATCGAATTTGGGAAAAATTAAAATGTCCAGCTTTTGACCCGATTTGTCAAGGAAAAAAATCTTCAAAATTTTGACATACACAAACGGGTTTTTATTTTGTACCATGTCAGTGTAGGGTACCTGACAGAGCCGAAGATGCACATGCATTGAAGGAAGTTTAACTTAAAAATGTTTTTTAAATCATTCATTAAAGGAGGCATAAAACTATGTTAAAAAAGTTAAATAAAAATAATGAAAAGGAGGATGACGTTACGATGGATTACCGTCCGTTCTTTAAAAAGCTTGAGGAAAAAGGCATCAGCCAGTATCGCCTGAAAGAAGACTACGAGATCTCTTCGGCGACTCTTCAGAGAATGAGAAGAGGTCAGAACATGACGCTGGCGACAGCCTGCACGCTCATGAAGATCGTTGATGTCGATGATATCAATAACTTCGTGAACATCATCTTCAAGAAGAACAAATAATCATGAGATCTTCTATACGCTTTACTTCAGCATCTTCGGCTCAGCGTATGAAGATCTTTTTCTTTGGTAAGATAAGGTTATGAAAAAACAAATCTTCAATCCTTATCTGCCCAATTACGAATACGTTCCGGATGGGGAACCCCACATATTTGACGGACGCTTGTTCATCTATGGTTCCCATGATCGATTCGGTGCTGATTTCTTCTGTGACAATGATTATGTCTTATGGTCTGCACCGGTCGATGATCTTTCCGACTGGACATTCCACGGCATGATCTATCGCAAAGACCAGGATCCGTTGAATCGGGAAGAAAAGAATCCTCTTTTTGCCCCGGACGTATGCAAGGGAAATGACGAAAAATACTACTTATACTATTGCCCGTGCAATACGAAGTCCATCGGTGTCGCCGTGTCAAAGACACCTTATGGTCCCTTCGAGTTCCTCGATCATGTGAAATATGAAAACGGGAAGCTGC
>JAZQIF010000042.1:0-15802 GCA_045540935.1 Erysipelotrichaceae bacterium
CCCGGTCAAAGAGCGCTGTTTGCTCGCTGAAGAGATGGGTCTCAAATATACCGTATCCGAAAACAAAGAAGAAGTGCTCAAAGACTTTTCCGGTGAACAGGGGCTCGATATCACGGTGGATGTCACCGGCCTTTCAAGTGTTATCGAAGATTGCATCACCTATTGCGGAAAGTATGGTCAGGTCGTGCTCTTAGGTTCACCAAGAGTCTCCTATGAAGGGGATCTGACATCAGTCTTTTCCAAGATCCATATGAAGGATCTTAAGATCCTGGGTGCCTTCAATGAGACCGTTCCGGTAAAGGCGGTCCCAGGTTCCAAGAACAGTATGGACCGCAACTTTGAAGTCTGCGAGGAGCTTCTGAAAAACAAGGCGATCGATGTCAGAAAGCTGATCTCGAGGATCATCGATCCGAAAGACTGTGAGAAGGCCTACGAGGATCTGATGTATCACAAGGATAAGGCTAACTGCATCGTATTTGACTGGAGGTCGTATTAGTATGGAACTTTGGGACTTGTATGATCTCGATAGGAAACTGACTGGCGAGACGATGGTACGCGGTGAGAAACAGCCTCAAGACCGGTATCGGATCATCGTCCATATCTGTCTGTTCAATTCCGAGGGAAAGATGCTGATACAGAAGCGTCAGCCTTTCAAGTCGGGCTTTTCCGGCATGTGGGATATCACGGTAGGCGGTTCTGCTGTCTCAGGTGATGATTCGCACAGCGCGGCGATGCGGGAATTGAAAGAGGAGTTGGGCATCGATGTTGACTTGAAGAATCAAAGACCGGCGCTGACGGTGAATTTCAAGCTCGGTTTTGATGATATGTATGTCGTCACGAAGGATGTCGATATCGATTCTTTGAGTCTGCAGTATGAGGAAGTGGAAAAGGTAAAGTGGGCAAGCAAAGAGGAGATCTTTGCGATGCTTGAGGAAGGCGTCTTTATCCCATATCACAGATCTCTGATCGATCTGTTGTTTTACATGAAGGATCACAGCGGTGCTCATACCAAGGCGGATCCGACTTTGGATACAAAGAAGTAAG
The DNA here is from genome assembly GCA_045540935.1 of Erysipelotrichaceae bacterium. Taxonomy (GTDB): domain Bacteria; phylum Bacillota_I; class Bacilli_A; order Erysipelotrichales; family Erysipelotrichaceae; genus Colivicinus. The sequence goes on from JAZQIF010000042.1 coordinate 1,045, forward strand.
AGGGTGAGATATGAAGGCGTTTGAAAAGTATTTTGAAGAGCTTGAGGCGATCGTCAAGAAAGTCAGAGAGACCCAATCGGAAAATATCATGAAGGCAGCCCAGATCCTGGCGGATACCACGGAAAAGGGCGGTCTCATTTATGGTTTCGGCACGGGCCATTCCCACCTGGTCGTCGATGATGCCTTCTGGAGAGCGGCGACACCGGCAAATTATGTCGCCCTGCTGGAGCCGAGTGCTACCGGCAATCAGGAGATCACCAAATCGTATTTTGTCGAGAACACTTACGGCATCGGAAAGCTGATCGTCGATTATCATCGCATCACACCCAATGACTGCATGATCATCATCTCCAATTCCGGCAACAACATCGCACCTGTCGATGCGGCATTAAGGGCGAAGGAAAAGGGGATCAAAGTGATCGCTATCACCAATGTGGATTATTCCAAGTATCTCACCTGCAAGCACAAAGACGGTGTGAAGCTTATGGACATCGCGGATGTCGTATTGGACAACTGTTCAACGATCGGCGATGCGGCGGTGGAGATCGAGAATTTCGGCATGAAGGTCGGTTCGACTTCTTCCATACCGAATATCTACCTGCAGAATGCGATACTGACACAGATGGTCGAACTGCTGACTGAAAAAGGCATCACCCCGGATGTCTATTACAACGGGCATATGGCATTTATGAATGAGGAGTTTGCCGATCATAATGACAAGCTCGTGGATAAATATTTCTATCGGATAAGGAACCTGTAATGGCAAAAAACAAGGCGATATCACTCACCGAAGGCAATATCGACAGACTGATCCTGGCTTTTTCCTGGCCGGTCTTTGTGTCGATGATCTTTCAGGAGCTCTACAATGTGACCAATTCGATGATCGTAGGCAACTACGTCTCTTTGAAGGCCTTAAGTGCGGTATCGGCCTGTACCTGGATCTGCAACATTTTCAACTATACGTTCTTCGGCCTGGGCATGGGCACAGGCATCCTGGTGGCCAGATACTATGGGGCGAAGGATCATCACAATCTGAAAAAGACCCTGGATACGGCCATCGTCTTCGCTTTTGCCGGCGGCGCCCTGCTGACGGTGTTATCGGAGCTTGGACTTCCTTTGATGATGCGTTTATGCAATATCGGTGCAGATATCTATGCCGATGCCAGATCCTATCTGATCGTCTACATCTTGGGCTCGACGGCGGTCCTGACTTCCCAGATGTGTTTCTATATCTTGCGAAGCTTCGGCGATACGAAACATCAGCTGTATTATTCGATCATCTCGTCTTTTGTCAATATCGCATTGGGTCTTGTCTTTGTCAGAGTCTTCCATATGGATGTGGTGGGTACGGCTCTGGCGACCATCATTTCGCAGTTCGTCATGGTGGCTTTGGCCTTGCGACTGATCTTTCATTACGACGGGATCGAATTCCATATCAAAGACATCGATTTTTCGTTCACGGTGGTCAGGGATATCTGTGCTTTGGGCATTCCGGCCGGTTTTCAGAACATGCTGATCGCCTTTTCTTCGATGCTGGTACAGTCCTATATCAATCAGTTTTCCAATGAGATCATTGCCGGCATCGGTGTCGCGGAGAAGGTCGCTTCCTGGGGGCAGCTGGTCTCCGTGGCGGTCTCTTCGGCGACGATGTCTCTGGTCGCGCAGAACCTTGGGGCGGAGAAATATGACAGGGTGAAACGCTCGATCCGCTCTTCGGCGTTCATTTCAAGCATCGGAACCCTCATCTGCATCGCTTTGATCTTCATTGGGGCACCATACCTGGTTGCACGCTTCAACGAGGATGCAAACGTCATCTACTATGGGACACAGATGATCCGCTATTCGATCTTTTCGATGTTTTTCATCAACCTCTCCCATATCTACAACGCCGCCTGCAGGGGAGCGGGGAACGTCCGTTTTCCGATGATCATCGCGATCTTCTCGCAGGTCATATGCAAGTATCTGTTTGTGAGGATCGGATTGTCCGTGTACTATGATGTACATATCCTGTATCTGGGTACGGCATTCGGATATACGCTGGCAGGAATACTGGCGACCTGTTATTTTTACTTCTCATCCTGGAGCAAAAAGCACGGCCTTCGTTAAAGATCTTTACATTTTCTGTTAAAGCAATAAAAAATCTTTACTTTTTTCGTTACGTAAAGCTTAAAAAAGTAAAGATCATACAGTCCAATAAGAAAACCGGTACAGCACTGAGGCGTATACCGGTCATTTTTTTAAAGATTTGCTTTTAAGATCGCCTTGAGATCGGCGATGCCGTCCGTTCCGGATTTGAGAAGTTCTTCGATGTCACAGTCGGATGCTTCTCTGACCGACAGGATCTGAAGGATCATTGCAAGGTTGACACCGGTGATGACCTGCAGCTTGTCGTTTTCCAGATCTTCGGCGACGATCCTTGCCATGCAGTTGCAAGGTGAGCCGAACAACATATCACAGAAGACGATGACGCCGTCTCCCGTATCGACTTCCTTGACCGCATCTTTGAGCGTGTCTACGAATTCGTCCGGATTATCATCGGCATACAGACAGCAGGCTTTGATCTGCGGCTGTTCGCCAAAAAACAGTTTTGAAGTTTCAAGGATCCCCTGAGCCATCGGCCCGTGGCTCGTGATCACGATTCCTTTCATATGGTTTGTACCCCCTGTTACTTATAGTATAGCATCATTCTGCCAGGAAGGATTCTTGTGAGGTACCCTTAAGAGGTATAATGGGTTTAAGGAAGGATGGACAGATAATATGGATGTGAAAAGGCAATACTTCGACTGCATCATCGCAAAAGTCGAAGAGGCATATGACAGACAAGCCGATACTTTAAGAGACATCGCAGCTGCCTTTGGAAGCTGTATGGATTCTCTGGGTGTCGTACAGCTGTTCGGCGTCCGCCATGGCGAAGAATTCGTCAATGAGCTCAATTACCGGGCGGGCGGTATCGCACCGTTTCATGCGCTGCGTTTAAGAGATCTCGTTCTGATGGAGAAGGTCGATCAGAAGGATATCGATGATGACAGTATCTATAACGACATCAGCGTCGCCGATCGTTTTGAAGAGACATATGATCTCGATGACAGGGATATGCTGTGCCTGGTGAGTTTTTATGGAAATGAACCGCTGGTGATCGAGCTGGCAAGACGGGCCAGAGAAAAAGGGCAGAAGGTCGTCGGTGTCGTCAATAAGAAGTCTTACGATAAATATCAGGGAACGCTGTTGGACTATTGTGATCTGTGGCTGGATATGGGCGCAGATGAACCGGATCTGGCTTTACAGATCGATGGCGTGAAGACCGGTCAGATCTCATCGACCGTTTCCAATGTCATGGCACAGATGCTGACGGCGGAAATGTATAAATATTTCATCGATCAGGGAAAGGAAGCGCCGATCCTGCTTTCGGCGAACGTCAAGGGTGCCGATGTGCACAACAACTCTCTGACCGATCCTTACGGAAGGAGGGTCAGATAATGATCGACGCAAAACGTTTCAAGGATGAGATCACAGAACTTCTCAATACGCTCTATGATTCACAGAAAGACAATATCGAAGAAAGCGCGAAGCTGATCGCCGATTGCATCGAAAAAGACGGGGTCGTTCATGTTTTCGGTTCGGGTCATTCGGTAGGCTTGGGCATCGATATAAAGGACCGTCCGGGTGCTCTGGTGCCGATCCATATCATGGATATGAGCCACTTTGTCACCATGGGAGGCGTATCGGTCGAAGAGTTCATGGACAAGAAGAACATCTTCGAAAGAAAACCGGGCGTGGCTTCCAAACTTTATGAACTTTATGATATCAAACCGCAGGATGTCTTCATCGTCATCTCCAATTCCGGTATCAACGGCATCGTCATCGATATCGCCGATCTGGCAAAGAAAAACGGCCATAAGGTGATCATCATCACTTCGATGAAGCACACTTTGGCGGAAGAGCCAAGACATCCGTCCGGCAAGAAACTGTATGAATTCGGTGACATCGTCATCGATAACTGCGGTCCGCATGGTGATGCATTGTTAGAGACGAGCGGTGTTGCGAAAGTCTGTTCCGTCTCTTCCATCTGCAATAACTGTATCGCCCAATCCATGGCCGCCAGAGTGATCGAGATCTTACAACAGGACGGTTATGAATTACCGGTATTGAATGGTGAAAAAGCGCATGATGAAGCTTTGAAAGAAAAATATAAGGGGAGAGCATAATGATCTACGAATATGGTGATAAGATAGTTGAATTATTGAAAGTCGCGGAAGAAAAGAATAAAGAAGTCATCGACTTGCTGGCGGAAAAGGTCGCCGAGAATATCGAGAACGATAAGGTCATCCATACCTTCGGTACCGGTCATTCCCATATGCTTGGTATCGAGCTGTTTGCCAGAGCCGGCGGTCTGGGCAATGTCGATGCGATGCTGGATCCGGATACTTTGACCTCATTTGGTGCACAGAGGTCCGGTGCGATGGAAAAGACACCGGGCGTTTCCGATGTCATCTATGATTCCTACAACATCGAAAAGGGCGATATGATGATCATCACGTCCAATTCCGGCAGGAATGCGATGCCGATCGAAATGGCGATGCGCTGTCAGAAAGAAGGCGTCTATGTCGTCGCTTTGACCAATGTCGAACAGTCAAAGAATCAGACTTCAAGGCATCCGTCGGGTAAGAGATTATTCGAATGTGCGGACTGTGTCATCGATACCTGCGTTCCGGCTGGCGATGCCACACTTGACTTAGACGGCATCAAGACCGGTCCGGCTTCTTCGATCGTCACGATGTACTTAGTCAATACGATCGTTTCGGAAGCCATCAAGATCGTCTTATCGCATGGCAAGCGTCCGTATGTCTTCCAGTCACAGAACGTTGACGGTTTCGACAACGACGCGATCTACGAACACTTCAAGGGAAGAGTCAAACATTTCTAAAGCACGGGGGCTCCTATGAGCCCTTTTCTTATGGAAAGATTATAATAAAGATATATGTATGAAGCGCATCATGAAGATATGAAGAAGCTTTTGAAATGGTATCGGGTCAATAAGCGAAGCTTTCCCTGGCGGGATACCGACGATCCATACGACGTGTGGATCTCAGAGATCATGCTTCAGCAGACAAGGACTGAAGCTGTCAGAGAATATTTCATAAGATTCAAGGAAGAGATCAAAGATATTGAGACTCTGTCTCAGATCGAAGATGACCGGCTGATGCGGCTTTGGGAAGGACTCGGTTATTATTCCAGGGCAAGAAACCTGAAAAAGTGTGCACAGGTCCTTGCAGAAAAATATGAAGGAAGATTGCCCGAAGACTATGATTCTTTACTGTCTTTGCCGGGTATCGGCCCCTATACGGCCGGTGCCATCATGGCGATTGGTTTTGGAAAGCCTTATCCGGCAGTGGATGGAAATGTATTGCGGGTCCTGGCAAGATACTTTGCGATCGAAGAAGATATACGATCCGATAAGGTGCGAAGGCTCATGGAAGAGGCTATCGCTTCCTATTATCGGGATCATGGTATTTCAGATAAAAAAGATATACGGGATCTCAGCCAGGCCTTCATGGATCTGGGGTCTGTCATATGCATACCCAATGGCAAGCCTTCCTGTGAGGATTGCCCTTTGAAAAGATCCTGCAAGGCTTTGAATGAAGATCTTACCGATGTACTTCCTTATCGCAGTAAGAATAAGGAGAGAAAGATCGTGGACAGGACACTGTTCATCCTTCGAAACGGGGATACCTTTCTTGTTTGCAAGAGGCCTTCCAAAGGCCTTCTGGCTGACTTGTATGAGTTTCCCGGGGTCGATGAGAAGTTTGATGAAACCAAGGTGTCGGAATATCTGAAAGAAAAGGGCTATGATCCTTTGCGTATCCGAAAGCTTCCTTCTTCAAAACATATCTTCTCGCATGTGGAATGGCATATGGATGCCTATGAGATAAAGATCTCAAGCTGGTCGCTTCCTTTGAAAGAAAATGAAATGCTGAGCGACAGGAAAGACTTACAGAGTCTGGCCATCCCTTCGGCATTCAGGACATATATCGATTATTACGGACTTAGAGAAAGTGAGTGAACTATGAAACTGGTGATCTTCGGATGCGGAAAGATCGCAAACCGCATCGCCAAGTCGGCGCTGTTGGTGAAGCAGATCGACTTATTGGGCTTTGCCTCCAAGGATATCGCTAAGGCCAAAGCATATTGTGAGACTTATGGGTGCAGGGAATATGGGGATTATGACCATTTTCTGAACAGTGACGTCGATGCGGTCTATATCGCTAACTACAATCCCGGCCACTATGATCTGATCATGAAGTGTCTTAAGGCTCATAAAAACGTGATCTGCGAAAAGCCGATGTTATTTGATGAAGAACAGACCAAAGAAGTTTTTGCCTGCGCAAAGCAGAATGATGTCTTGCTGATGGAGGCGTTGAAATCGGTCTTCCTTCCTTCCGTATTGGAAGTAAAGCGGATGATGAAAGATGGCGAGATCGGAAGTATCGAAAAGATCTCCGCTTCCTTCATGCGGGCAGGCCATCATCCGGCCGATCACTGGATCAATGATCTGAAGAGCGGCGGTGCTTTCAAAGACCTGGGTTCTTATTGTATCGGTACGATGAACTTCCTGATGGATGGAAGGCCTGAACTGTTGAAGCTGGAATCGGATCGTACGGATAAAGTTTCTGAGACGACGGCGTTTGCCGATCTGAAGTATGGCGCTGTTTCAGGCAAAGCGAGCGTCTCCAATTCCAGGGATGGCGACAATCATCTTTATGTGGAAGGTACAAGAGGATGGATCAGAGTCGAGAACTACTGGAAGCAGGGAAAGATCGAATATCAGATCGATGGTCAGAATTTTGAGAAAGACGTTGAACTTGTTTCCGATTTCTATTATGAACTGGCACATTTTGCCGATCTGGTCGATGAGGGAAGAAAGATGTCGGATGTCATGAGCGAACAGGCATCTTTGGATATCATTGGGGTCACTTCTAAGATCGATGGTACGATCGGGACATTATAAAAAGAAAGAAGGCAAAGCTATGATCATTCAGTCAACGATGGTATATTACGAAGAAAAACTGCAGCCTAAGCAGATCAGGATCGTCAAAGATACGATCGAAGGCGTCTATCCTTACGGACTGTTCAAGGTCGATAAGGACTATGGGGATCTATTGATACTGCCGGGACTTTGCGATGTCCACAACCACGGTTATAACGGCAAAGAGGCAAATACAGCTGATAAGAAGTGGCTGGATGAATGGACATCTTATCTGCCTTCGGAAGGCGTGACATCGACGCTTCCTTCGATCTCTTCTTTTCCGAAAGACGGACTTCTGAAGGCCTTGAAGAATATCGGTGAATATATCGATAAGCACAATAAAAAAGGAACGCATCTTCTCGGTGTCTATGAGGAAGGACCGTTCATCTGTTCGGGCAAAGAGAGGGGTGCCCAGTCTCTGGATTTTCAGATCATTCCGACCAAGAAGGTCATCGATGAGTTCAACGAGGCCTGTAACGGACATCTGCTGTATGTGATGATCGCTCCGGAGATGTTGAAAGGTGATTATAAAGTCATCGACTATTGCGTATCCAAGGGCATGAAGGTAGCCTTAGGCCATACCGGGGCAAGCTTCGATATCTGCAAGGAAGCGATCGAACATGGAGCGATCAGCTTCACCCACACCTATAACGGCATGCGCGGTCTTCATCACAGGGAGCCGGGGGTGGTTGGCGCGGCGATGTATTTTGATGAGTGTTATGCGGAATGTATCTGTGACGGCATCCATGTCAATAAGATCGCTGCCAATATCCTGGCGAAAGCCAAAGGCAAGGACAAATTCATCCTGATCACTGATTCCGTCAGCATCAAAGGCTTCAAGCCGGGCATTTATGGCGATGCGGAAAAAGGAAGGACCACGACCGTCACCGCGGAAGGTGTCGGTTATCTGACCGGCACAGATACGCTGGCCGGATCCTGCCATAAGCTCAATCACATCCTGGATTATGCGATCCATGAGGCCGATATCGATACGGTGACGGCCATCAATGCGGTGACCGTCAATCCGATGAAGATGCTGGGTATCAATGACAGAGGTCTGCTCAAAGAAGGCTATAAGGCGGATATTGCTGTCTTTGATGAAGATTTCAATAATATCGATACCTATATCGACGGGAAACTGTTTGAAAGGAAGTAAATATGGCTGTCAATATCTCAGGTCTTTCGACCGAAAAAAGAAATGAATTAAGCAAGGACATCGATCTGTTGAGCATCGATGAGATCCTGAAACTGATGAATGATGAAGATCTCAAAGTCGTGGATGCGATCAAAAGTGCGTTGCCGGAGATCGGTATCCTGATCGATGAGTGTGTAAAGACCTATAGGAAAGGCGGACGCATCATCTATATCGGTGCCGGAACTTCCGGAAGACTGGGTCTGATGGATGCGGTCGAAGTCGTACCGACATATAACAGTGACCGCTTCGTAGGGCTGATCGCCGGCGGTGACAACGCCTTTGTCAAAGCGGTGGAAGGTGCCGAAGATTCCAAGGAGCTGGCCGTCAATGATCTCAGGAATATCGGTTTATGCGATAAAGATATGGTCATCGGTATTGCGGCATCGGGCAGAACCCCATATGTCATCGGCGGTCTTGATTACGCTTCAGAAATCGGAGCTTCGACAGGATGCCTGTGCTGCAATTTTGACACAGAGATCGCCAGACATGCCAAATATCCGATCGAGCTGAGTGCCGGTCCGGAAGTGGTGACCGGTTCGACGAGGCTCAAATCGGGGACCTGCCAGAAGATCGTACTGAATATGATCTCGACGGTGACGATGATCAAGGTCGGCAAGGTGTATGGCAACCTGATGGTCGATGTCAAAGCGACCAACGAAAAACTGGTGGAACGCTGCCGAAGGATCGTCATGGAGGCGACAGGCTGCGATCATGAGAAAGCAGATGAAGTCTTGAAGGAGACTGGCAACAACTGCAAGCAGGCCATCCTGATGATCTTACTGAACATCGATAAGAAAGAAGCAGAAGAAAGGCTTGAAAGAAGTGAAGGCTTGTTGAGGGAAGCGTTGAAATAAAACAAAGAAAAAGCAGCATCGCCAGGATGCTGCTGTTTTCTGAATCAAGGTATTTGGGATGTTCCCGTTTGGAGAATTAAATGAAAAAATTATTTTACACTGATATGATATCGAACTATTGTGAATCATTGGTGAAATGATTGTGATACATTTGTGAAATATTCTGTTTTCAAGGAAGAAGGAAAGAGTCTGTCTGATTATTGTATAATTTAGGGTATGAAACCGATCATTTCATTTAAGAATTTCTCATTTCAATATACGGCCCAGAAGCAGCCGACCTTGAAGGATATAAACCTGGATATCTATCCGGGGGAGAAGATCCTGATCTGCGGTGCCAGCGGTTCGGGCAAATCGACGCTGGGTAACTGCATCAACGGGCTGATCCCGTTTTCGATGAACGGAAAGATGGAAGGGGATTGTATCGTCGATGACATCGTGACGAAGAATTCTTCGATCTTTGAACTTTCCACCAGAGTCGGTACGGTCTTACAGGATCCGGACGGACAGTTCGTCGGTCTGACGGTGGCGGAAGATATCGCTTTTGCCTTGGAAAACGACTGTGTGCAGCAGGACCAGATGAAGAAACAGATCCTTGAGGCAGCAAAGAAAGTCAGCATCGAACACCGCATGGCCAATGCGCCTTATGATCTTTCGGGCGGTCAGAAGCAGAGAGTTTCGATGGCCGGTGTCATCGTCGATGATGTAAAGATCTTGCTGTTTGATGAGCCTCTGGCAAACCTCGATCCGGCGACCGGCAAGTCGGCGATCGAACTCATCGATCTTTTAAAGAAAGAAACGGATACGACGGTTCTGATCATCGAACATCGTATCGAGGACGTCTTATGGAAAAAGGTCGACCGGATGATCCTGATGGATGAAGGAAGGATCGTTGCCGATCTGAGACCTGAAGAATTATTGTGTTCCGATTTGTTGAAGAAACACGGCATCCGAGAGCCTTTGTATCTGACGCTTCTGAAATACGCAGGGGTCGATGTGAAGAAGACTTCCGGTATCGAAGGCATCAATGAACTTTCCCTGAAACAGGAGGAGAAAGAAAAAGTCCTTGCCTGGTATGCCGCCCAGAATAAAGAAATAAGAACCAATGACAATGAGGTCATATTGAAAGTGGAAGATCTCGATTTTTCCTATGAGTCAGGTGATCAGATCTTGCACGGTGTCTCTTTTGAAGTGAAGAAGGGCGAGATGATGGCCATCGTCGGACAGAACGGTGCCGGCAAGTCCACCTTATGCAAGGTCATCTGCGGTTTTGAGAAAGCTTCTGCAGGATCCATCTTTTTTGAGGGGAAGAAGATCAACGAGGATTCCATACGTTCAAGAGCCGGCAAGATCGGTTATGTCATGCAGAACCCGAACCAGATGATCTCCCAGGCCATGATCTTCGATGAAGTGGCCATGGGCATACGAAATACCGGTTTAAATGAAGAGCAGATCAAGGAAAAAGTCTATGAGACGCTGAAGATCTGCGGTTTATATGAATTCCGCAACTGGCCGATCTCCGCTTTATCTTTCGGTCAGAAGAAGCGTGTCACGATCGCTTCGATCCTGGTCATGGGTCCGAAAGTCGTCATCCTGGATGAACCGACAGCCGGTCAGGATTTTGCGCACTATACCGATATCATGGAATTCTTAAAAGATCTGAATGCACAGGGCATCACGATCATCATGATCACCCATGACATGCATCTGATGCTGGAATATACCGATCGTTCACTGGTATTCACGGACGGCAGGATCGTCGCTGACGATTCCGGTTCCGCCGTGCTTTGTGATGAAGAGCTTGTCAAGAAAGCGGCGTTGAAGGAGACTTCTCTGTTCAACGTGGCACTTGACTGCGGCATCAAGGATCCGGTGGATTTTGTCGACTGCTTCATCGATTACGACAGAAGGGAGCGTGAACATGGCGAGTAAGGTCCTGAATTATATCCCGAAGAAGTCCTTTATCCATGACCTTTCCGGAACGACCAAGCTGATCATCTTTCTGAGCTTCTCGTTCCTCTGCGGTCTGTCTTTCGATACAAGAGTCCTGTTATTCTTACTGTGCATGTCTTTTTTAGGCTTTGCCTTAAGTAAGATCAAGCTGTCCGAGATCCGTCTGATGTCGACGTTCTTAGTCATATTCATCGTCATGAATGCGATCCTGTTATTCCTGTTCAATCCGGAATACGGTCCGGAATTGTATGGCTCAAGGACCCTTCTGTTCCATGTTGCCGGAAAATACGATGTGACCTTGGAGCAGTTATTCTATCAGTTCAATGTCTCGTTAAAGTATGTCATCGGTTTTCCGATCGCCATCCTGTTCATATCGACGACCAATCCGAGCGAGTTCGCCTCGTCCTTATCTTCCTTAGGTGTTCCTTACCGTATCTCTTATTCGGTATCGCTGGCCCTTCGTTATATCCCGGATATCCAGCAGGATTATCATGAGATCGCCCAATCCCAGGAAGCCAGAGGTGTGGCTCTGGGCAAGGATGTCAAGTTCTTTGAGAGGATCAAGAATTCGGCAAAGATCTTATTGCCGTTAGTACTCAACTCTTTGAACCGCATCGATCAGATCTCCAATTCGATGCAGTTGAGAAGTTTCGGCAAACATAAAAAGCGTACCTGGTTCATGAAAAAGAAGATGACGATGGCGGACTATGGTGTCATTGCCTTGTGCATCCTGATCTTTGTAGTGGGACTCATCATCACCAACCAGGGCGGAAATAACCTGTACAATCCATTTATGAGGTAAAGAAAATGAAGAAGATGTTGGTTTTTCAGACAGATTTTACATATAAGGAAGGCGCGGTCGCGGCGATGTATGGCGTGGTCAAATCGGTCGATACGGATATCGAGATCATCACGGCTACTCATGAGATCCCGCAATACGATACCTGGTCGGCTTCCTATCGCTTATACCAGTACATCGACTTCTGGCCGAAGGGGACAATCTTCGTCTCTGTCGTCGATCCGGGTGTCGGCACTTCCAGAAGGGCCTGCGTCGCTAAGACGGAAAACGGCTATTACATCGTGACACCGGATAATGGCACTCTGACCCATGTCGATCATTATTTCGGGATCGAAGAAGTAAGAGTCATCGACGAGACGATCAACCGCCTGCACAGGGAAGACAACGGGGCAGTTTCCATATTCCATGGAAGAGATCTGTTTGGTTATTGTGCGGCAAGACTTGCGTCCGGGATCATCTCTTATGAAGAGGTCGGTCCGACATATGATCTAAACGAGATCAAACGCCATGAGATCAAGGAAGCGAAAGTTTATGAAGATCGTATCGAAGGTATGTTTGAGATCAATGATCCCAATTTCGGAAATCTCTGGACCAATGTCTTACTGAGCGATTTCAAAAAGATGTTTGCGATGGGTGAGGAAGTCCATACGCTGATCTATAAGAATGATGAAGTCGTCTTTGATGAAAAGATCCCGTATTTTGATTCGTTTGGCAAGGCGAAGGCCGGCTCAGTCATGATCTACAACAATGAGATCAACAAGATGGGCCTGGCTCAGGTGACGGGCAACCTGTGTGAGGATCATGACCTGTCCTATGGCGAAGAGTATAAGGTGGTGTTCTCCCATGAATAGGATCATCGTATTTCAGACCGATTTCGGTCTTGATGACGGCGCCATTTCCGCAATGGAAGGGGTCTCCTATCAGGTGAGCTACGATCTCAACATCCGTCATCTGACTCACAACATCCCGCAATACAACATCTTTGATGCATCCTATCGTCTCTATCAGGCGATCGGTTACTGGCCGAAGGGAACGACATTTGTTTCGGTGGTCGATCCGGGTGTCGGCTCGGACCGTAAGTCCGTAGTCGCCAAAACGAAGAACGGCATGTATATCATCACACCGGATAACGGTACTTTGACCCATATCGCCAAACATATTGGATTGGAAGAAGTGCGGCTGATCGAAGAAGGAAGCAACCGTTTAAAGGACTCCGAACTATCCTATACCTTCTATGGCCGGGATGTCTATGCCTATACCGGGGCAAGACTTGCCTCGGAAAAGATCGCTTTTGAAGACATCGGCCCCAAGGTCGATGTCAATGAGATCGTCACTTTGGAGCTTTATGGCTGTAAGAAGATCGAAAACGGCATCTTCGGTTATATCGATATCCTCGATGTGCGTTTCGGTTCTTTATGGACGTCCATCCCGTATAAAGAGTTCATCGACTGCGGTTTCAAGATCGGCGATGATATTTTAGTCGAGATCTTCCACAACGATAAGAAGGTCTATTCTTCCAGGATCAACTATGGCAAGTCGTTTGCGGATGTCGAGGTAAATGTGCCGGTCATCTATATGAATTCTGTCTATGATATGGCAGTCGCCATCAACCAGGGGGATTTCTCCAAGGCTTATGGCATCGGTGTGGGAAAATCGTGGACGATCACGATGACGAAGATCGTTTGACGAAGTCATAAAAATGTTTTATGATGAAGTTCCTGGGGTCGAATAAGGTTTCGACTGGTCTAGTTTGATTCATATTGCAGTGGAGTGATGACCTAATCATCGAAAAAAAATAAACGCTAACAATCAAGTAGCATTTGCCTAATCTAAATTAATTAAGCCGACATAGGCTTCTAGGCGCTTCTGTCTGCCAGGTTCATAACAGGCAGTCGTATACATGAACTAGGTGAAGCAAGTTTCGCTCTTTCTCTTGCCATCCGAAAACCGAAAAGACGGATTCGCTGCCCGGTCGTTTAAGCCATCGGCATCGTCTTATTCAAAGTTAAACTAAACTGTAGACGTATGAATGTGGGATTATTCCAGGACGAGGGTTCGAATCCCTCCGGCTCCACCATACTTAAAATCATACTGTTATCATGATGATAGCAGTATTTTTTATATGATTAGAATGGTATAATCATTATAGAAATTGATAAACATATTGATTTGTCATTCAATTATATTGAATCGGAGGTATTTAACATGACAGAGACAAGTCTGATACAGGCAAGAGTGGATACGAAACTTAAGAACGATGCTTCTGATCTTTTTGATTCCCTGGGACTGGATATGACGACAGCTATCAGGATCTTCTTAAAGAAATGCCTTCAGGAAGGTGGAATCCCTTTTGAGATAAAAAATACTGACAGCAAAGATATAAATGCATATAAGGCTTTCATGATGCTCAGGAAACAGGCGGAAGAAAACGGCTTATCTGATATGAGCCTTGATGAAATCAACAGCGAGATCTTGGCTGCTAGAAAGGCAAGAAATAAATGATCTATGTTATTCTTGATACCAATGTCGTCGTTTCGGCAATGCTCAGCAGATTACGATCGGATGCCGCAACAGCCAAGACACTGGAATATGTCTTCCTGGGGAAAGTGGTCCCTGTCTATAACGATGAGATCATTGATGAATACATCGAAGTCTTAAGCAGGCCCAAATTCAGATTTGATAAGGAACTGATCAACATCGTGATCAGTCACATCAGAAGGGTAGGCATCTCTTCAGACAGACTTCAGTCCGATGAGGAGTTCCCTGACAAGGACGACGTTGTCTTCTATGAAGTCACACTGTCTCAGCTTAAGAAGGATGAACATACCTATCTGGTGACAGGAAACCTGAAGCACTTTCCAATGAAATCTTTTGTGGTAACGCCGAGAGAGTTTGTTGAGATTGTTGGGCAACAGAATCAATGACGTTGTCTTTTT
>JAZQIF010000043.1:0-3994 GCA_045540935.1 Erysipelotrichaceae bacterium
CTTATTATCCTTGCATCCGTCAAGATTTTTCAGATTGCCGGCATAAGTCAAAAGATCCAAGGCGACGATCTGATCTTCAGGATGCTTATCCAATTGATAGTATACGAAGTTGGAACCGATGAATCCGGCAGCACCGGTGACAAGTATTTTCACAACAAAAAATCCTCCTTATCTGGGATAACATCCTAATTCTATCAAAATAAAACAAATAACTCTACTGATTCCACTTCTCTGTCCGGCTCACAAAAGAAAGACTGATCTTCTCAGCCTTTCCTATGTTTTGGATGAATGCAAGCTGTTTTTTCGATTGAGGCTTAACATCGGATAGCCGTTTTTCACGCCTTTCTCGATGATCTCCTGCGGATCTTGAGAACAGCGATATACCGCGATCCCGTCAGAGAAACTCAGAAGTTCGATCTCATAGATCACAGCGATCTGTTCAGCTTTCCCTTCGTCATCACACAGACAAATGAGTTCGTGTCCGCTAAGCTCTTCTTTCTGAAAGCTGCAGTCAGACCGGTCTTTATCGAATACTTTTTTACGATGATCTGCCATCACTTCACGTTGACCTTGAAGGTCGCCGTCTTGCCGCTGCCGTCTAACAGCTTCGCCGTGATGGTCACGCTGCCTGCCTTGCCGACACTGGTCACTTCGATCCAGTAATTATAGCCGTCCGCATCATAACCGTCATAGCCATATTCGATCGCTATGACATTCGGATTGGAACTTTTGAATTCGATCGGCGTCGGCTGATCGGTAACGAGCCAGTTCGTATTGTAATAGCCGTCTCTATAAAGCACATATGGTCCTTTGTAGTAGAACCAGCACTCTGTCGGCTTTTTGGTGATGACCATCGTCTGATATGCCTCATAGTCTGTGCCATCTGTCGTCTTAGCCATGATGTCGCAGTAGACAAAGCCATAGTTCAGGTAGGAATTGAGCCCGGCCGCATTGGCTACCGTGAACTTATCACCGTTGAACTTGATATAGTTCTTATTTAAAGCTTCGTACGTGATATCCGTGCCATCTTCCGTATATACATCTAAGATCGTCCACTGAACTTTGGAAACGGTCGGTTTGCCATAAGCGGAACCGAGGCCATATTTCGTCTTCAGATCGACGGCAGCTCCGGCACAGACATAATTCGCAAACCAGTCGTCGAAATCAAATTTCAAGCCGGAAGCAGGGACATTTACGTTGATCGTCACCGAAGCCTTTTTGCCTGATCCGTCATTTGCCGTGCAGGTGATCGTCGCTTTGCCTGCCCCGACCGCTCTGACAAGTCCATTCTCATCGACGGTCGCAGCCTTCGTATTGTTGGAAGACCAGAGAGGAGGGATCGAATTGCCGGTAATGTTTGGATACAGCTGTATCTCGTTATCGTTATCCGGATGCGCATAGTCCTGAATGTCGACCGTAAAGATCGATGCGGAGGTAAGTACACCCTTATTGTTGTATACAGCACGGCTGTCATATGTGTACAAAGAAACAGCCGTCGCCTTCGGCGCGATCTGGACCTGCTTGTATGCCGTCAGTTCGCTTCCATCCTGCGTGAAGGCAAAGATCATGAAAACATCGCCCACAGCAGCGTTTTTATCCACTTTGACCTGGCCTGAACTAGTGATCGATACGCCATCGGCCCCGCCATAGATGTCCCAGCTGACCTTCTTGTTTTTTGCATTCGTCGGCAGGATATCGGCTTTGAATGTTGCGGATGTCCCCGGTGCGATCGCGGAAGGACCGGCGATATTTAACGAATCCACCAGACGATTGACCGTGATATTGCATGATGTCGATTTATTGGAACCATCCAGCACCTTCAAAGTGATCTTTGCGCTTCCGGCACCTGTTGCGGTGACACGGCCATTCTCATCAACTTCAGCAACTGCCGTATTGCTGGAAGTCCAGATGTGTTCGACTTCATCAAGATACACATCTGCACCGGCAGTATTGATCATCGAAGTCGGATAAAGATATATGCTGTCAGCGTTAAAGGAGCTATAATTCAGCGTCTCTTTCGTTGAAGAAAGAGTGATCGTCTTGATCTTGAACGGCTGTACCGTGACAGCAGGCGCTTTGATCGAGTAGGTTGCCGCCTTGCTTAAAACGCCGAAGCCATTGACGCTTGCCACATTCACCTTGACAACAGTTCCTTTTTCAAACTGATCCATATAGATGCGGCTGCCCGGTGTATATACTTCACCGGTAACGATCTCGCCGTTCTTTACTGTCGGTTTCTGCGAGCCGATCGTGTAAAGGACCATGTCCTGGCCCCCGTCATACGGGGCAAGTTTGAAATATGAGCCTTCCGGTACCGGCTTGGAAAGATCGCTGATCAGTACATTGGAAGGATTGTATACACTGATGACAGGTGCATTGTCGGCCTTCTTGAACATTTTTTCTAGGTCGACGATACCGGCACCCATCTGCGAAGAGTAGCACTTGCTGACTGAAGACTTGAGCACCTTCAGCATCTCATCCGGAGAGACGATGCCAAATTTGCTCATATACAAAGCGATCGCCCCGGTCACGACCGGCGTTGCCATCGAAGTGCCGGACATCTCCTCATAGCGGTCATCGTACGGTTCATCGGAAGTGGAACAGCTCGATGTGATGAAGCTGCCCGGAGCTGAGATCGTGATCCATGGACCGTAATTGGAATAACTTGCCCGATAACCGTTGTATGTGACAGCACCGACACAGATGACATGGTCATAACAAGCCGGATAGTTTCTGGTGTTGTTTCCCTCATTTCCGGCAGAAGCGACCATCGTCACGCCGTTTTTATAGGCATTCTGTATCGTCTGATCGAGCGATGAATTGTACATCGGACCGCCAAGGCTCATATTGATGATCCTGGCGCCGCGTGACACAGCGCGATTGATCGCTCTGGCGATATCCGCATCGCTTGCACCGCCGCCTTCAAGGAAGACATTGATGCCCAGGATCCTGACGTTCGGCGCAATACCGGCGCCTCCCTTGCCATTATTCACATTTGCCGCAATGATCCCGGCAACGTGGTTGCCATGCCCGATACCGAAATCCGTACCCAAACCGATATCTTCGATCATTGCTTTTCCATACAGTTCTTCATGATCGACATTGACTGTCTCATCGATCACGGCGACAAGGATATCCGAAGAACCCATCGTCGCATTCCAGCCGGTATAGGAGTTGACCATGTCATGCTGCCACTGATAGTCATAGTCGCTGGTATAAAGCAGAAGCGGATCCGGATCGTTAAAGACATCATTGATCCAGTCGTTATAGCCCTTTGTTTTCGGCAGCGTACCTCCATCGACTGTATATTCGCCGCTCTTCTTGCTTTCCTCATGGACCGGTTCAAGATAGATCAGATAATTCGGCTCCACTAACGGAAGTCCCGACTTTTCATCAAGACAAGCCATGAATGCTTGCTTTACACTGGTCTTTTCAGGATCGATCTTGATCAGGGCAACGCCATCGAAATATGACTTGAGCTGCGCACCATAGATCTTGGCGACCGTCTTTGCATAATCACTGTCATTCGCAAGGAAAAACAGCTCATTTTCCGTGTAGTCCTTTCCTTCGACCAGCTGATCAAAAGCCTCCGCCACACCGTTTTCGATGATCTTCTTTTTCCCTTCGACATCGCTTCTTCTTAAAACGAAGTCTTCCGGGATCTCGAAAAGTGCCCCCTCTTCGATCTCAGAGTCTTTGTCGGAAAAATGAAGACCTTCTTCTTCTGAAAGCTCATCTCCCGCAGAGATCTCTTCAGCTGTCTTCTCCGTTTCTTCCGTCACAGATGTTTCTTCATCTGCCGGTAAAGAAACAGATTCTTCGGAAAGATCTTCTTCTTCCGTTACGAAAGTTTCCGTTTCCTGCAAGCCATCTGCCGGTTCTTCCTGTGCATATACTTTGACACTCGATATGCCCAAAGCGTTGAACAGAAGAAGCACGGACAGAAAGACACTAAGTAGTTTTTAAGTCGGATCGTAGCCATGTCGTTCTGTGA
>JAZQIF010000044.1:0-18057 GCA_045540935.1 Erysipelotrichaceae bacterium
TGTCAGACCGATGGTCGGTAAGACCGTATCTTTGAAGAAACGGTAAGGTCCGTTATTGACCATGTCCTGCAAGACCAGGATGCCATGCTTATCACAATAGTAGTAGTAGGCTTCCATTTCCACTTTGATATGTTTGCGAAGACAATTGAAACCCATTTCCCTGATCGCCAGGATCTCTTTTTCGTATTCTCCGGGATCTTCCGGCAGATAGATGCCTTGTTCAAAGTAGCCCTGATCGAGCAGACCATTCAGGAACAATGGCTCGCCGTTCAGGAAAAGCCTTTGACGTCCGCCGATCGTCTTTGTTTCGATCTTGCGTAAGGCGAAGTAGGAAGTGACTTCATCATTTTCCGTCTTGATATGAAGATCATAAAGATAAGGATCTTCCAAAGACCAGAGGTGTCCGTCCGCTATGTCTATCGTGATGTCTTTTTCTTCAAAGCTTTTTTCAAATCCGTCAAAGGAAACAACGAAAAGCCCGCTGTTAGAATCGATGTGAAGCTTCAGAGTATGATCATCGGTTTCGATCTTTAGATCATCGATGCCGTTTCTGTCATAGCTTTCGATCCAGACGCTCTGCCAGATGCCGGAGACCGGCGTATACCACATGCCGGAAGGCTTGACGGACTGTTTACCATACGGATAAAAGAGATCGAGTTCATCTTTGACGATGACTTTTAATTCGTTTTCTTCTTTTAAAAAGTCTGTGATCTCCGCAGAAAAAGGAAGATAGCCGCCTTCATGGTGGATGAGGAAATGATCATTGAGATAGACATCGGCGATCTGATCGGCCGCATCGAAATGAAGGATGACTTTATCGTTTTCCTTTACGGATACTTCGGACAGCGAGAAGGTCTTTGCATAGACCAATTCGTTCAGCGGTCCCTTGTATAAGGAAGCGGGAGACTCCGGTGGGAAGGGAACCATGATCTTTTGACCATTGAGATCCCAGGTCCCGCACAGAGAAAAGAAAGAATCTCTTTTCAATAAGGGTCTTGGATAATATGTCTGGTATGCGTTCATACTTTTATTATAGCCCTGTGCCTGAAGACATATGAAAAATCCTTCTTTCAGGCTCTTCGGATAATGGAATGTCTTACCAGCTGTATAAAACAATATCGGCAAAGAAAAAACTTCGCTCTGTCTATCGATCTTGTCAGAATATACCGGACAAAAGGAAACCATAAGGAAGCTTCATGACATTCAAAGAAATGGGCTTTTTCATCGGCAAGAGATCGTAAAGCTCATTGATGAGATCCGTTCTTAACGATAAAATAGGTTCATTAGAGGAGATGAAGCATATGGATCTGAGTTTATTTTCTTGGACAAGATCACCTGCCGATTGGAAGATCGAAGATGGGGAAGTGAAGATCACGACTTCTCCTAGGACGGACCTCTGGCAGAGGACCTATTATCACTTCCGCAACGATAATGCGCCGGTATTTCAGATGGAGACGGAAGAAAGATTCTTCAGCTTCAGCGTAAAGACTTCCTTCAAGCAAAGCCATCATCGTTTCGATCAGTGCGGTATCGTCATGTATCTTGATTCGGAAAACTGGCTCAAAGCTTCTGTGGAGTATGAGAATGAGGAATTCTCGCATCTTGGAAGTGTCGTGACCAATCACGGCTATTCGGATTGGGCGACCCAGCAGATCAGCGCCGATCACAAGGAGATGTGGTATCGTCTCTCCCGCAGAGAAGATGACTATCGGATCGAGTGTTCCTTTGACGGGAAACATTTCGAGCAGATGC
Source organism: Erysipelotrichaceae bacterium (assembly GCA_045540935.1). Classification (GTDB taxonomy): domain Bacteria; phylum Bacillota_I; class Bacilli_A; order Erysipelotrichales; family Erysipelotrichaceae; genus Colivicinus. The sequence continues at coordinate 1,753 of JAZQIF010000044.1, forward strand.
GCATCGCGCATATGCATGAAGGAGCGGGAAAGATACGTTTCGGCATCTATGCCTGTTCGCCGGAAGATTCTTCCTTTACGGCTGTTTTCAGTGAAATGAAGCTTGGAGAGTGCATGTGGGCAGCCCACGACGGCCAGAAGCCGGATGAGGAAGTGTAAACAAAAAACGATCCCATTGAAAGGATGACTATGCTGAGAAGAATCTTGTTTGTCTGTCATGGCAATATCTGCCGCAGCGCAATGGCGGAATATATCTGTAAGATGTATCGGCCTGAGATCGATTGCGAATCTGCGGCCGTTTCCTATGAAGAAGAGGGGAATGACATGTATCCGAAAGCCAGACGCTGTCTTGACTCTCATGGCGTGCCTTACGGAAGACATCGGGCAAGAAGGATACAGAAGGATGATTATGATCGTTTCGATGAGATCTATTGCATGGACGATTATAATATGAGGAATATTTTAAGGATCATGGAGGATCCGGATCGCAAGATCAGGAAGCTTCGTCCTTATGACATCGAGGATCCCTGGCATACGGATAATTTCGAAAAGGTGTTCGAACAGTTAAAAGAGGGGATCGAAGATCTTTAGATATGTATGACAAAGGCTCTGGTGAACGGAGTCTTTGTTGTATCTGAGTATCGTTTGAAAGATCAGAATACGCCGTTTTCCAGATCGTAATCATCAGGAATGTCGCCATTGAGTCTGCCGACCGTCGCTTTTCCGCAGTGCGGGCAGGTCCCGGGATCTACGAAATATACCTTACGGCAGCTGTCGCAGACAGCGAAATGTATTGAATCCGGCAGCCATGATACCGCATCAGCGCCTGAAACCTTATCCAGATCTTCATCGGAAATGACTTTGTTCAGATCGTCTTTATTCAATGATTTCAATGCTTCCTGGATCTTTTCGATCTTCATATGATTGTCCTACTTATGATCTTACGACCATTTATCTTATCTAATAATATACAACGGGCACATTTGTGACGCATTTTTACTAAACAGATAAGTCATTCAGATCTTTTTTACGATATTTGTTGACAGTCATATGAACCTCTGATATAATCAAATTACCATAAAGGAGGTGTGCTGTTATGGATACAAATCAAAGTAATGGATATCAGCTGATCTTTGGCAGCCCGCTGGTATCGGAAGAAAAAGTGCTGCCGATGAAATTTATGGAGGTTTAAAACAATGTTGACTTTATTAATGATGTTAGGACTCATGTCCTTAGGCTTCAGCCTGTTATTCTCGATCTTAGGTTTATTTATCAGGATCGCTTTCTATTTCTCTCCGTTCTTCTTCCTTTATTATCTTTTAAGGCCGAGAAGAAGGATCAGAAGATATTACTGGTAAAATGAAAAGATATTATTTCAAAGAGAACCTGCATTTCCTGTATGCGGACGGTCAGCTCTTTGATGAGAATGAGCAGACCGTCTATTCATACGAGAACCAGACGCTCTTCCTTCCCAGGATCGATCTGTATAAATATGGCAATTATATCGGCCATGTACAGAAGGAATTCTCTTTCTTCTTAAGAAGATACGGATTGTTCTACGAAGGAGAGGAAGTCGGTTCGTTGGACCAGGAATTCTCTTTCTTCAAACCGAAATTGAGTGTGGAAGGGCTCGGATGGAGGGTGGAAGGTGACTTCTTCGCCCTTCATTATTCGATCTATAACGAATACGGGGATCTGATCGCAAATGTCGATCAGGAACTCTTCCATCTGACGAAACACTACTATATCGATATCTACGATGAAGAAAATGAAGAGCTGATCGTATTGCTTATCATTGCGATCAATCAGTTCGATAAAGACGAGTCGGCTGCTGCCAGCTCAGCTTCCAGCAGTTCCGTTTCGCACTAAGGAGGAAATATGTCAGTCAAGATCATACCCGGCACCAATATTGCCTATGGGGATAAGAAAGATGCCTTTTCGGTCTTACGGCCGATGATACAGATCACGGGAGGTCTCTCGTTAGGGCAGATCTGCCGTATCACGAACCTGCAGTCTTCGACCATACAGAACTGGGTGAAAAGGGGCTTTGTCCCAAGACCCGAACACAAAAAATACTACGAGAGGCATCTTTCCAGGATCTTGCTGATAAGTGCTCTTCGCGATTGCATGAATATCGAGGATATCGGTGAACTGATGACTCTGATCAACGGTGATATCGACGATGAGAGCGATGACATCATTTCCGAGACTGCCTTATATGACATCTTCTGTCAGGCAGTCAGGGAACTCGATGAGAGGTCGATCGATATGCAGCGGGTTGAGCATTCTATCGACGAGCTCATCCTGCAGGAAGATGTTTCCGCCAAAGAGAAACTGTCTATGGCTTTGCGGGTCATGGTCTATGCCTATCTTTGCGGCAAATGTCTCAAACAGATACAGATGAATCTGTCAAAACTGAGAGGTGAACAAAATGAATATGAAAAACAATAACGGAAAATTCAGCTGGAAACTTGCGATCTTTATCATCCTGACCGTCTTCCTGCTGGTCTTCTGTCAATACATCCTGCTGATCCCGTTCAATCTGCATTCGCCGATGTTCCTGATCGAACTGTCCATGTTCTTACTGGGATTCTTCTTTCTTCTCAGCGGCGGCAAAAAGAACGGAAAAAACGTCGTATTTCAGATGAAGGATCTCTATGGTCCTCTGGCTGTTCTGCTGCTGTTCCTGATCGCCTGTCTGATCGGTACGCCGTATACGGGCGGTCTGAATAACTTCAAAAACCAGTCGAAGATCACGGAAGTGGAATTCACGAGCATCCCGGAATTCGATCGGACGCAGGTCCAGCTGGTCGACAAGAATACGGCACAGCAGCTGGGTGACCGCGTCTTCGGTACATTAGGATCGGATGAAGTCTCACAATATCAGATCGGTGATGACTGGGTACAGATCTCGATGAACGGCAATCTCTACCGGGTGACACCGATCGATTTCGGGTCGCTGTTCAATTACTTCGTGACCAGGACCACACCGGGCTATGTCCTCGTCGACTGCAACAGCGGTGAGGCAAAGCTTGTCCGCTATGAAGGTCTGAAGTATATGAAATCTGCCTATTTCTCACATGATCTTTACAGAAGACTGTTCTTCGCAGATCCGACGGCACAATACGGAAGTGCCAAATTCGAACTGGATGATGACGGGAAACCATACTGGATCGCTCCGGTCTTTAAGACCACCTGGTTGAACAAGACAAGAGACGTCAAAGGTGTGATGATCTTAGATCCGGTGAGCGGGGAATGCGTCTATTACGACAAGGATGCCGCTCCGGAATGGGTCGACAACATCTATCCGGTCGAAGTCATCTATACCCAGTTTGCCCAGTCCAAGAGATATGAGAACGGCCTGTTCAATTTCTCCAAGAAGGGCATCGTGGAATTCACGGATGACTATGCCTATGTGCTCTTTGACGATGATGTGCACATCTATACCGGTGTGACAAGCGTCGGCAAGGATGAATCCAATGTCGGCTTTGCCTATGTCGATCTGAGAAACGGTGAGATCTCTTACATCCGCAAGGCGGGTGCCGAAGAATACTCCGCCAGAAGCTCCGCTGAAGGTGCTTTGCAGCAATACCATTACTCGGCGATCTTCCCGTCCATGGTCAATGTGGAAGGAAAACCGACCTATTTCATGGGTCTGGTCGACTCGGCGAATCTGATCAAGAGCTACGCGTTTGTCAGCTATGAGAATTATCAGAACGTCGCGACCGGCACGAGCGTTGAAGAGGCGTATAAGAATTATCTGGATCTTTACGAAAAGGGAAGCAGTGTTCCTGAATCGGAAAGAAAAGAAGTCTCCTTCACCGTTTCCGGTGTTGAACATATCGTTAAGGATGGCAATACTTTGATCCTGTTATTGAGCGATAGCGGACAGATCTGTTACTACGACGTATCGCTTGGCGATCTGAGAGCTTCCTTCATCAAAGAAGGCGATCAGATCAGAGCGATCATCGATGAAAGCGGAAGGATCTATGAACTGACAGAGATCATATCCTGATATGAGGGCCCCACGGGCCCTTTTGCGTTGTATAATCATTTTGATGGGATTCTGGGATCTGTTTAAAAACAAGACGATCCACGAGGGTGAGATCGTCGATCTTAGGGAGCGCTACCGTGTCGATGAGAAAAGTGCCTATGACGGCGTCCCGACGGTCTACTACGATGTGCTTCGCCATTCCGACAAAGAAAAGGTCGGAACGATCGATCTGCGCCTGAATATCGAAGGGAACATGTATTATTATGGCCATGTCGGCTATAACATTTTAAAAGCCTTCCGGGGCAACGGTTATGCCTATCAGGCGTGCCTGGTCTTATTCGATATCGCCAGGAACGAATTCGATATGGATGAGCTGATCATCACCTGTTCGCCTGAGAACATCCCTTCCTATAAGACGCTGAAGAAGCTTGATGGCGAGCTGATCGAACTTGTCAAAGTGCCGAAAGGCCATCCGCTGTATACGATCGGTGAAAAGAGCAAGTATATCTTCCGTTACCGGATAAAACTGAATCACGATGGCCACGATTGAGTGGCCATTCCTTTTATATTTGGATATAATGATGAATGGTTTCATGCTGGAAGTCATACTTTTGTCAGTTGCCCTGGCGATGGATGCGATGGCCGTATCGATCGTCAACGGGATCAAATATCGAAACTATACCCGTAAGCTGATGATCCTTGCGTCGTTTTCTTTCGGTCTGTTTCAGGGCCTGATGCCGTTGCTCGGTTATATGGTGTTTTCGCCATTCGTTCCCTACATCGAAAAGATCGATCACTGGATCGTTCTGATCGTCTTATCGGCGATCGGCATCAACATGATCAGAGAATCTTTCGATAAGGAAAGCGTCGAAGAACGATCCTCGGATTTCTCTTTCAAGATCCTGATCTATGAATCGATCGCGACAGCTATCGATGCCTTGAGTGCCGGTGTGGCGTTGGAGACGATGTCGGTCAGTCCGTATCTTTCCTGCTTCATGATCTTTGCGATCACCTTCGTGATCTGCCTGATCGCTCATCGCCTGGGTAAGAAGATCGCTCTTTTGCTGAAAGACAAGGCGACGATCATGGGCGGTCTGATACTGATCGCACTTGGTATCAAGACGGTGCTCGAACATCTCGGCATCATTTAAGAAGGTTAACTATGGAATTATTGAAAGATATGAATGAAGTGCTCTCTTATCTGAGAGAAGGGGAAGTCGTTACTTGCAACGGCAAGGACTTGTTCGTACTGAAAGGCGAGAAGGTCTGGCGCTATGCGGAGGGGACCCGTTTTCCTTTGAGTCTCAAAGATTTCATAGAGCTGTATATGAAAAACAGATTCTATCTGTACGAAGAATCTGTTGAGATCGATGAGACGAAGGACGAAGCGTATTACCGCTACTACCGTAAGTGATCATTTGTTTTTGAAGATGAGACCTAAGACAGCTCCGGAGATCCCGCCGATGATGTGGGTGATCTGCGAGACGTTGTCGGAAGACAATATGCCGTTATAGATCTCCTGACCCAGCCACAACAGGGCAACCAGGATCAATGTGATCGGGATGCCTTTTTCTTTTCCGGTGATCGACGCCAGTAAGATGAAGGCGAAGACCACGCCGCTGGCTCCAAGAAGCATCACATGCGGCTGCAGGATGTTGTGGATGATACCGGTCACCACCGCTGTCGTTAAGACGACCGTGATGAGTTTATCATGATATTTTTCTTCCAGGATCGGTCCCAATAAGAGGATGTATAACATGTTGGAGATCAGATGCTGCACACCGCCGTGGCCAAAGACGTGGAAGATCAGTCTAACATAAGTCATTGGCGACAGCCAGGAAGAACCATAGGTCGAAAAGACCAGGACGGTCGATTTTCCTGCCGTCAGAAAATCCAGAGCCAGAGCCGTCAGACAGATCAGGACGAAGCTCATGGTCAGCGGTGCGTTCATATAGATAAAATATTTCTTTCTTTTTGCCATAGTATTCCTTGATTTACAGTCTTAATTGTAATTCTTTTTCAAAGATTATTCTATCTTCAGGCCTGTCCGTCGATGTTTCGGCAAGCTTACAAAAGAACTTTGTCATATAATAGTTTCAAATAAGGGAGGTCGCATATGGATTTACAGAAGATGCAGGAAAAATACGCCTATACTCTGGCAAGAGTAGGTCTCAACGTACAGAAAGGACAGACAGTCTTGGTCGAAGCAGCGATCCAGGGAGCTTATTTCACACCGATCTTTGCGAAAGCGTGCTATGAACTTGGTGCCGGCAATGTCGTCATCCATTATCTCGATGAACCAAATCTCAAGGTCGCAGCCAGATACAGAAGCGCCGAGGATGTAAAAAAAGTCGAACCATGGGAATCATTGCAATGTACGCAATATCTTGATGAAGGAGCCTGCTACATCCGTCTGGAAGGCGTCGATACGGCTCTGATGGCCGATGTACCGGAAGATCAGGCCAATGCGATCTTTGCCCATACCGATGCGATCCGCAACATCATGCGAAAGGCATCGAGAGAAAAACACTGTCAATGGTGCATCGCCATGGTGCCGACGAAGAAATGGGCTGATCAGATCTTGAAAGATGTCAAAGAAGAAGAGCGTTATGAGGAACTGTGGAAACTGATCCTGAAACTCTGCTACATCGATGAAGAAAACGATGTGGTCAAAACCTGGGAAGAAAAGAATGCCAGAAAAAGAGAACTCGGCGACAAGATCGATTCCTATGGATTCACGAAACTGCATTATACGGCGTCCAACGGTACGGATCTGACTGTTGAACTGACACCGGATTCCAAATTCGGATATGGCAAGCGCAAGCTGCCGGAAAACTTCGTGCGTTTCAATGCCAATATTCCGACCGAGGAGATCTGCACGACACCGGAAAAATTCGGCACCAACGGTATCGTCTATGCCTCAAGACCGCTGGTATTGGGCGGCAAGAGCGTGGAAAATTTCGGTTTCCGTTTTGAAAACGGCAAGGTCGTGGAAGTCATTGCCGGCGAAGGAAAAGAGATGCTGGAAGCACTGGTGAAGATGGATGAGAATGCCGGCTATCTTGGCGAAGCGGCACTTGTTGAATATCATTCACCGATCTCGATGTCGGGCATCGTCTACTATACGACACTGATCGATGAGAACGCTTCCTGCCATCTGGCTCTTGGCAGAGGGCTCAACAACGGTAAATGTTCCGATCCGAAGCATACCTTCAATGATTCGATCATCCATATCGATTTCATGATCGGTACCAAGGATATGCATATCGTTGGTACGACAAAGGATGGAGAAGAGATCGTCATCTTCGATGAAGGCGATTTCGCGATCTGACATACAGGCTGCCTGATGGTGGCCTTTCTTTTTGGATTGAAGAATGTCTTTCAAAAGCATAAAATGGAGTCATGAGTAAAATCAAAACATCACTTGTCTTAGAAGGCGGAGGCATGCGCGGCGCCTATACGGCCGGTGCTCTGGCCTGGCTGATCGATCAGGGGATCGAATTTGACTGTTCGTATGGCATTTCGACAGGTGCTGTCCACATGGTCTCTTTCCTGATGAAATCGAAAGAGTTCCTCTATGAATTGCCGGTCAACAAGATCACCGATCCAAGGATCGTCGGCATCAGACCGCTGCTGCGCTGCGGCAGGATCGTCGATTACGACTATCTTTTCGATGTGATCCTGACCAAAGAAGAAAACTATGACATCTCGCCTTTGAAAGACTGCAAGGAAGGCCAGATCGGTCTGTATTCGCTTTCGCAAGGCAAGACGTTCTATCATTCGACGAAAGACATCTCGATGAAACTTCTGGAAGCTTCGACTTCCTTGCCGATCTTAGGTACGATCGTAAAAGAAGACGGCGAAGAGTATCTCGACGGCGGCATCACGGACATGATCCCGATCCAGAAGGCAGTGGACGATGGCTGCAACAGACATCTGATCATCACGACGAAGCCCGGTGATTATCAAAGAAAACCGGCGAAGCCTTTTATCGTCTGGCTGATGAAGAAGTCCTATCCGCAATGCGACAACATTTCCAAGGATTACAAGATCCGCCACATCAACTACCAGAAGCAGATAAAAATGATCAAAGAGCTCGAGGAGAAGAAAGAAGCGGTCTACATCTATCCGTCTCAGCATTCGAAAGTTACAAGACTTGGCGGTTCTTTTGAAGAACTCGATGCGTTATATAAATTAGGCTACAGCGATATGGAGAACAGAAAAGAAGAGATCCTTTCGCTTTTCGGCAGGAATGAATAAAAAGGTCTTTCTTCTTTGTCTTGTTTTTCTTGTACTGTGCGGATGCAGCGATCCGAAGGCTCCCGAAGAAGAAAAGCAGGAAGAAGAAATCATCATCAATAGAGAAGAATACATCGATCCTGTAAAGGATATTTTTATTTTCGGCGAACTGGAAGAAGACCTCAAAAATAAGATCAAGGAAGCCAACAACGGTTCTGACTACGAGAACTACCAGTTCAAGATGCTGGAAAAAGGCGTCTTTGAGGATGTCTTAAGTGATATCGATGGAAACAGCATCGATCTGAAACAGATGGAGGAATTCTATCTGGAAGTCGTATCTGTGGAATGTTCCCATTGTAAGAAACAGTTAAGTGTCATCAAAGATCTCGCCGAAGGCCAGCAAAGACCCTTCATCCAGTACTTCAATGTCGGAGAAAGGGAAGATATCCTTTCCATGTATGAAGAACAGGGCGTGGATGTATCTAAGAAACTGAACATCGTTTCCCATGATGATGGTCTGGAAGAGTATCTTCGTTATGAATTGGGCATCAAGATGTATCCGACGCTCCTGTGTTTCAAAGACGGCAAAGTGAGCTTCGTCTCGGTTGGCGAAGTCAGTAAAGATTCCTTTATAAAGATCGAAACGCTTGGTTTTGAAGAGGTCATCGATGCCTCATCGCTGTCAGACCGCTATGGACAGCCTCTTTTGAAGTCTTCAAGAAGCGCGGATGATGTATGGAACGATCTCAGCAAGGAAAATCAGGATAAGATCCTTGAAATCGACAATGACGATTATTCCAAAGAGCTGACGCTGAAGCTGATGGGCAAGACCGCCGATCTTTCCAATGTCCAGAGATCACAGGGAGACATGTATCTCTCGCAGGTCGATGACTTTACAAGATATGAGGATGAAAAACTGATCCTGTTATACACCTATCTGCGGGACAATTCGGAGACGGAAAAGGTGGAATTCATCAATGAGCTCATCGATCCGGATGACGGCAACAGATACATCGTCGTACTGGTGGAGGGGCTGGAATCTTCTTCCTTCGCCTTGAACAATATGGATGTCTCGTTCCATTGTCCGGTCGTCTCGGTCCTGGGCAGGATGCCGTCCGACTTCTTCAATTTCGGACTGGTCAGTTATCCGACGGCCGTCTTCATCGAAAAGGGGACTTTTACCGGTGCCTATTCCAACATCGAGGATAAAGAAAAGTTTGCCTTAAGCAAACTCATGTTTCTGGGCGATGAATGCATCGCTTATAAGAAGAACAACTAAATATCGAAAGGATAGCCTTTCGGTTCGCTGCAGAAGGAAAGGACTTCACCGCTGATCGGATGTTTGAATTCGATGCGATTCGACCACAATGCGATCTGCTGACCGGTGATCGCTTTTTTATTGTAGCGCTGATCGCCCCATAACGGATGATTCCGGGAGGAGAACTGTACGCGGATCTGATGGGGACGGCCGGTATGAAGGTAGACCCTGACCAAAGCAAGACCATCTTTTCTTTTCAGGACTTCGTAGTCCAGAGAAGCCTGTTTTCCTTTTGGATCGACTTTTACGGTATTGGTGCGATGGTCTTTGAGAAGCTTGTCTTCGAAGTGACCTTTGTCTTTCAAGCCGTTGTCCGTAACGACCGCCAGGTATTCTTTCCTGAAACTGTGTTCGCTGATCTGTTTGGACATGCGGGCTGCCGCTTTGGAAGTCCTGGCAAAGACACACACTCCGCCCACCGGCCTGTCCAGGCGATGCAAAAGGCCGAGGTAGACATCCCCCGGCTTATCGTATTTTTCTTTGATATATCGTTTGGCGATGGAAAGAAGGTCTTCATCTTTGGAAGCATCTTCCTGCATCGGAACATTTGCCGGTTTTTCTACGACCAGCAGATGGTTGTCTTCATAGATGACTTTCACTTATACCACCTGGTCGTCTGACCGCACGGTAACACGTACGGGCTATCATCGATCGCAATGCCGATCTCATCTGCTTCGATCGTTCCCTGAAGACCTTTCTTCTTACACCACACGTCAAGGGTGTTGTACATGACGGTGGAGGAGTAACCGGTCGTATAGGTGTTGATGATCAAGAATAAAGGATCGTCACTTAATAGCTGCAGACAGTTTTCGATCAGAGGATTGATCTTGTCTTCGAAACGGAACAGTTCATTATCCGGACCCCGGCCATAGGATGGCGGGTCCATGATGATGCCGTCATATTTCCGTCCTCTGCGGATCTCACGGGCGGTGAACTTCAAGGCATCATCGACCATGAAACGGATCGTGCGGTCCTGTAAGCCGGAGAGTTTCATGTTCTCTTTTGCCCATTCGTTGATGCCTTTGGAAGCATCCAGATGGACGACTTCTTTTGCCCCGGCCTTGGAAGCAGCCATCGTCGCTGCGCCGGTATAAGCGAACAGATTGAGTATCGAAGCGTCTTTTCTTTCCGAGACTTTCTTCATGATCAGATCCCAGTTTGCCGCCTGTTCCGGGAACAGACCGGTGTGTTTGAAATTGGTCGGCGAGACCTTGAATGTCAGGTCTTCGTATCGGACGTTCCATGATTCCGGAAGTTTCTTTTTATATTCCCAATAGCCGCCGCCTTTGTTGGAACGATGGTAGAAAGCATCGGCTTTTTCCCACAGATCTTCCTTGGTCTTAGGCCAGATCGCCATCGGGTCAGGCCTTCTTAAAATGATGCCGTTCCAGCTTTCCAGCTTCTCTTTATCGCCGGCGTCTAAGAGCTTGTATTCTTTAAAATTTTCAGACGTAATCATACCTAAATTCTATCATGGCTGTAGTAAAATAGGGATGTGAATATGGAAGCGGCCATACGGGCATACCGGCCTTACAATATACAGGAAGAAAAGGATAAGAATACGATCCTTTCTTTTCTTGAAAGCTATGAGGATGCCTATGAGCGAAGCAACGAGCTCGCCCACATGACGGCTTCCGCCTGGGTAGTAAACAAAGAAAAGACAAAGGTTCTGATGGCATATCACAGGATCTATGATTCCTGGGCGTGGCTTGGCGGACATTGCGATGGCAACAAAGACTGCCTGGCAGTGGCGATCAAAGAAGTGAAGGAAGAAGCCGGCGTGGATCATGTGACGCCGTTAAGCGAAGATATCTTCTCTTTGGAAGTACTGAGCGTCGATTCGCATTACAAAAGAGGAACTTATGTGCCTACCCATCTGCATCTGAATGTGACCTATCTTCTGGAGGCTGACGAGAAGGAAAACCTGCATATCAAGGAAGATGAGAATTCCAATGTTTCCTGGTTTGGCCTGGATGAGGCGATCGAGCGTTCCAATGAAGAGTGGTTCAAGGAAAACATCTATAAAAAATTGAATGAAAAGCTGAGGGAGATCTATGAAAACGATTAAACGTATTGTATTTACCGGCGGTCCTTGTTCAGGCAAGACGACTTTTACATCCCGTGCGCAGCAGGTATTCGGTGAAAGAGGATACCGTGTCATCATCGACCATGAATCGGCGACCGATCTGATCTCGGGAGGCATCTCTCCGGCTACGATGGGCATGTACGAATTCCAGAAGTACTGCATCGCTCTGCAGCTGAAGAAGGAAGAGATCTGTTACAAGGCAGCTCAGGAGATCGAAGGGGAGAAGGTCCTCATCTTCATCGACCGCGGAATCAACGATGATATGGCCTATGTCGGCGCAGACGATTTCAGAGAGATCCTCAAGGGCTTTGATATGGTCCCGGAAGAGATCAACGACCGTTACGATATGGTCGTCCATCTGGTCACGGCTGCCAAGGGCAAGGAAGAAGCATATACGCTTTCCAACAATGCCGCAAGATATGAGACGATCGAAGAGGCGAGATATATGGATGACATGGCTCTTGAGTCCTGGAAGGATCATCCGAACCGTGCCATCATCGGCAACGAGAATGAATTTGAAGTCAAGATGATCAAGGCCATCCAGTCGGTCTTTGAGTATCTGGGCGAGGGAACACCGGTCCAGAAGTTCAACCGGTATCTGGTCGAAGTCAACGACGAAGTCCTCGAACAGTTCAAGAAGGAAGCCAACTTCTCGACTTCCCACATCATCCAGCATTATCTGCGTTCCGATGACGGCTACGAGAGACGTATCCGTATGAGAGAATGCGCAGGGGATGTCATGTATTCCTATTCGGAAGCCAACTATCTTTCCACGCATGAACGCGTTAAAGTCGACCGCGTTCTGACCGAGCGTCAGTATTCCGACTTGCAGCATCAGATCGATCCTGAACTTAATGTCATCGACAAGATGCGTTATTCCTTTATCGACAAAGACCTGTTCTTCAAGCTGGAAGTCTTCGATTTCGATACCGGCAAGGGCATCCTTACGGTCGATGAACCGATGGATGGCAGAGCAGTGGAGATCCCGGAATTCATCAACGTCATCAAAGACGTCACGGGAGACCTCAGTTACAAGAATTATTATCTGGCAAAATCACAGAAGTTTTAATGTATGATCACTTATTCGCAGTTAAATGAAAACCAAAGGGCAGCGGTCACATCCAATGCCAATCATATACGTATCATCGCGGGTGCCGGTTCCGGTAAGACCCGCGTTTTAACGATGCGTATCGCCTACCTGATCGAGCAGCTGGGCGTAAGGCCGTATCACATCCTGGCCATTACCTTCACCAACAAGGCGGCCAGGGAGATGAAGACCAGGATCAACGACATGTTGGGAGATGCCGGAACAGGCTGTCACATCTCGACCATCCACTCCTTATGCATGCGCATCCTGGCGGAAGACATCCCGGCCTTGAATTATCCGAAGAATTTCACGGTCATCGATGCCGACGACCAGAGGCAGATCTTAAAGGAAGCCTACAAGGAGATCGGTATCGACAAGAAAGAATACCCTTATGGGGCAAGTCTTGACTATATCGCCAACAACAAATATATGAACGTCGATCCGGCCAAGGCGATGGAATACTCCTATGGTGAGCCCCGCCTTGTCAACAAGGCTAAGGTCTATGACTACTATGACAGGCGTCTCAAACAGCTCTATGCCCTGGATTTCGATGATCTGATCCTGTTCACGACGAAGCTGTTTGAATTGTATCCGGCCATCCTGGAGAAGTGGTCTTCCAAATACCACTACATCCATGTCGATGAGTTCCAGGATGTCGATAAGGAGCAGTACAAGCTGATCAGGCTCTTATCGACCGTTCATGACAACGTCTATGTAGTCGGCGATCCGGACCAGACGATCTTTACCTGGCGCGGTGCCGATGTCAACATCATCGTCAATTTCGACCGCGATTTCCCGAACACCGAGACGATCGTCCTCAACCAGAACTACCGTTCGACCAACAACATCCTTTCCGGTGCCAACTCATTGATCCGCAACAACAAGGCGAGAGTCGACAAGGAACTCTTCTCCAAGAACGGCGACGGAAACAAGATCATCCACAAGACCTGCATGTCAGAGACCGGCGAGGCCAATTATGTCGTATCGCAGATCATCAAACTGCACGGCGACGGTTACAACTATAAAGACATGGCGATCCTGTATCGGGCCAACTATCTTTCAAGAGAAGTCGAAAAGGTGCTGATCGAAAACCGGGTCAGTTATGTGATCTATGGCGGACTGAGATTCTACGAACGCATGGAAGTCAAAGACATTCTGTCGTATCTTCGCATGATCACCAGAGGTGATGACCTGGCTTTCGTGCGCATCATCAATACACCAAGACGGGCCATCGGGCCCAAGACCATTGATGCCATCCAGCAGATGGCCAACGAAAAGGGCATCTCGATGTACGAAGTCATCAAACAGGGTCTCTATCCGAAGAACCGCGATACCTTCGATCGTTTCGTGAGGATGGTCGAAAAGTGGAAAGAAGATATGAAAAACGGCGATCTGGAAGTCCTGTTGCAGGAAGTGCTGGATGATTCGGGCTATCGCACGATGCTGGAAAAAGACGGGGAGACTGAGCGTCTTGAAAACATCAAGTCACTGCTCGATGATATCAAACAGTATTCCCAGGATTATCCGGATTCCACGCTTGACGAATACCTGCAGATGATCGCCTTATATACCGACCGCGCTTCCGAAGAGACAGGGGATGCGGTAAATCTGTGTACCATCCATTCGGCAAAGGGCCTGGAATTCGATGTGGTCTTTGTCATCGGCTTATCGGAAGGCATTTTCCCGTCGGAAAGGACGATGTCGGAAGGCCAGAAGGGGCTCGAAGAAGAGAGAAGGCTCGCCTATGTCGCCTATACCAGGGCCAAGAAGCTCTTATATCTGACGGAGTCCAATTCCTTCTCCTATGTCATACAGGCAGCCAAGCTTCCTTCCCGTTTCATCAAAGAGATCGATCCGGCCTATATCGATAATGTCGATCAGAAGAAAGAGGCGTTCACTTCCAAGATCTTCGATGAAGATATCATCATACGCGATCAGAAGAAAGAGAAGCCGAAGGATCAGGTCTACCGCAACGGCGATGCGGTCATCCATAAGATCTATGGGGAAGGCGTCGTCATCGGCAACTCCGGAGGTGTCTTACAGATCGCATTTGCCCACCCGCACGGGGTCAAAAAGATCCTGGCCGGTCATCCGTCCATCCGCAAGAAAGGCAAGGAAGATTACTCTTAAACAGTAAAAAAGCACGATTTTCAGGAAACCGTGCTTTCTTTTTTCATCTCTTCAAGTTTCACGATGCCATCCAGATTGGACAGACGGTAGGAATGATCGTCGTGGGTATATAAGTCGATCAGAACATCTGCCTCGTGGGAGTAGAACTGCAGGAGCTCTTTCAGATATTCGGAAGTATTGGAATAGTTGTACAGGGAATACAGTTCAAAGACCGTGATGAAGCGATCCTGATCTCTTCTGTGTCCGTCGAAGTCATAGAAAAGGGTGTCGCTGAGATCTTTGAAATAATCACTCAGCTCTTGGGATGAGAAAAGGTAGCGGATGAAGCCGTAATTGTCGCTCTGCTGTTCGGAAACGACCGTGACTTTCACATAGACCACGATGTCTAGCGGCAGCATCGCCATATCCAGCTCGCTGGGCTGATAGTCCAGCATATCCCTTAAGGACATATTTTCTGTTAACATGTTTCTTATTGTACAATATTTGTATGAAAAACGTTATGAAAAGAATAGTGACACTGATGTTTGTGATGCTGATGCTGACATCATGCGCAAGTAAAAAAACACCTGCACCTGCAGTTGATGAAGAACACGACGGAAGGACCTATATCGCCCTGATCGAAAGCTATCAGCCCAGAAAGAAGAATGTATCCAATACGACAAACGATGCGAAATTCGAAGAGTTCCTGGATAAGGTCTTCGTCGAATCGATGGAATCGGACTATATGACGATGCATTTCAATGTCATCGATTATAAAAAATACGGCATTGAAAAGCCGCCTGTCGATCTGGGAGAAGTGAAATACGGTTTCGATGAAGAAAACTTCCAATATATGAAAGACCAGCTTGCCGAATTGCAGAGCTTTGATTTCGACAAGCTTTCCTATCGCCAGCAATATGACTACGAAGCATTGGAATACTCTCTGTATGAGACGCTGGCCGATATGTGCTATTACCGCTATTCATTCCCGGTATCTTCCGGATCCAACGCTCCGGAGAATCTGGTCTCCAATTTCAGCGATTTCACCTTCTATGACAAGGAATCGGTCGATGATTATATGACCTGTTTGAAGGATATCGACCGTTACTTTGATGACCTCATGGTCTACGTGAAAGATCAGGCAGAAGACGGCTTGCCGCCGATTGACGAGTGGGTCAGCCACACGCAGGATGCCTGCATGAGCACGCTGAACAAGACGGAAGACAACGAGTATATCGTTTCCTTCAATGACCGCATCAATGAACTGGATTTCTTAAGCGAGGAAGAAAAGAAGGCATATATCGAAGAAAACCGAAACGTCGTCTTAAACGAAGTCCTGCCGGCTTATCAGAAAGTCCATGATGAGATAGGGAGGTATATGGGCAAGGCAAAGATCGATGATTATGCATTATGCAATCTCGACAAGGACTATGCCAAACTGCTGTATATCCTGCAGGGTTCCGACAATAAAAA
>JAZQIF010000045.1:0-3667 GCA_045540935.1 Erysipelotrichaceae bacterium
GGGTGTTGCCCAGGAAAATACCAGACAGGTCCTTGCGGATCTGATTCGGCACCCCAATGCCGGCGGTGTTTTGGTTGTAGGTCTTGGATGCGAGAATTCCAATATCGACGAAGTCAAGAAACATCTTGGCGAATATGACCATGAAAGAGTCAGATTCATGATCTGCCAGGAACACGAAGATGAAGTGGAAAATGGTCTTTCCCTGCTGGAAGAGCTTGCCGAATATGTCAAAGGTTTCAAGAGAGAAGAGCTTTCGACTGACAAGCTGATCATCGGTCTCAAGTGCGGCGGATCGGATGGCCTCAGCGGCATCTCCGCCAACCCGACGGTCGGCCGTTTCTCCGATATCCTGATCGCCAAGGGCGGTACGACCATCCTTACCGAAGTTCCGGAAATGTTCGGCGCTGAACAGCGTCTGATGAACCGGGCGATCGATGAGGAAGTCTTTGAAAAGACCGTTTCCTTGATCAACAACTTCAAAAACTACTTCCGTTCCAACCATCAGACCATCTATGAAAACCCGTCTCCGGGCAACAAGAAGGGCGGCATCTCGACTTTGGAAGACAAGTCCAACGGCTGCGTTCAGAAGTCCGGTTCGGCGAGAGTCAGAGATGTTCTCAAATATGGTGATACCGTCAAGAAGAAAGGTCTCAATCTGTTAAGTGCTCCGGGCAATGACCTGGTCGCTTCCACTGCACTGGCTTGTGCCGGCGCACAGATCGTCTTATTCACGACCGGCCGCGGTACACCATTTGCCTCACCGGTACCGACCGTCAAGATCTCATCCAACACGAGACTTTACGAAAAGAAGAAGAACTGGATCGACTTCAACGCCGGGGAACTGGTGGATGATGAAGACATGGATCTTCAGAAGATGGGTGAAAAGCTCTATGACCTGGTCATTGAGACAGCATCCGGCAAACTGGTCAAAGCGGAAGAAGAAGGTTACCATGATCTGGCGATCTTCAAACAGGGCGTTACATTATAAAAAGGGGAGAACATGGAACTTAGAACTGCTAGCAATCCAAAAGACGCAAAACATTATGATACCGACCGTCTGAGAGAAGAATTCCTGATCCAGGATCTTTTCAAAGAAAACGAGATCAAATACGTCTATTCACATATCGACAGGATCATCACCGGCGGCTGCAAGCCGGTCGGCAAGACTCTGACCATCGAAGCAGGCGATGAACTTCGCGCGGAATACTTCTTACAAAGAAGAGAGATGGGCATCTTCAATATCGGCGGACTTGGCAGAGTCATCGTCGATGGTACCGTCTACGAACTGCGCTATAAAGATGCGATCTATATCGGCAGAGGCTGCAAGGATATCAAACTGGAGTCTGTCAATGATAATGAACCGGCAAAATTCTATTTCAATTCCTGCCCGGCGCACAAGGAATATCCGACGGTCCTGATCCATCCGGAAGACGTCTTCACAAGAGAACTTGGCTCTGCAGAAGGCTGCAACCACCGTTTCTTACGCCGCTATATCCTGCCGGGACAGGTCGAATCCTGCCAGCTGGTCATGGGTATGACGACACTTTGTGAAGGCTCCGTCTGGAACACGATGCCTTGCCATACGCACGACAGACGTATGGAAGTCTATCTCTATTTTGAACTTGGCAAAGACGATGTCGTTTTCCATGTCATGGGTGAACCGACAGAAACAAGACACATCGTCATGCGCAACGAGGAAGCGGTCATTTCTCCTTCCTGGAGCGTACATTGTGCAAGCGCGACCAAGAACTATACCTTTATCTGGGGCATGTGCGGCGAAAACCAGGACTTCGATGACATGGATGACGTCGCTATGACCGACTTAAGATAATCGTGAATAAGTGATGAGCGATTTTCTTTTCTCATTGAACATCGTGATGCCTATGGCCATTTTGCTGGCCATAGGCTATCTGTTTAAAAGAACAGGCTTTTTTACACCGGAATTCATCCGGGTAGGCAAGAAACTTTGTTTCTACGCTCTTTTGTCCTGTTCCTTATTCAAGAACCTCTATGATTCTGACCTTGAGAAGATCCCATATCGTTTCATCACTTTTCTTGTCTTTGCGATCCTCGTCGAGATCGCATTGTCTTTTCTGGCTGCTGATCTTGTCACACAGAAAAGGGAACAGAAGGGGGTCATCATTCAGGGAACTTTCCGCAGCAATTTCGCCTATATCGGCATCCCGCTGGCGAGCATGTTTTTTACCGATCCGACGATGTTAGAAAGGACGTCATCGGAGATCTCGCTGGCTTCGATCTTCATCATCCCTTTGTTCAATATCTTTGCGGTCATCGCCTTAAGCGCATATTCAGACCATAAAGATGATGCAAGCTTAATGAAGCGTTCGCTTTATGGGATCTTGCATAATCCCTGCATCATCTCTATCGTCTGCGGTGTTTCTGTATTGTTGTTCAGGCTCATCGTACCGGGGGCTTCGTATTTCATCAGAGACCAGATCCCGTTCCTATATAAGGTACTGGGTTATCTGGCTTCGATGTCGACGCCGTTTGCTTTTCTTTTAGTTGGGGCGAGTCTTGACATACAAAAAAGCGTTTCCGACAGGGAACAACTGATTGCCGTGGTCTTATTGAAAGATCTGATCTTCCCGGCTCTGGCCCTTATTGCCTTTGGCTTATTGAAGATCGGGGATGGGGTGGAGTATGCGATCTTGGTATCTGCCTTTGCCTCACCGACTGCCGTAGCTTCGGCCATCATGGCCAGCGAGATGGGCGGTGATCAGGACCTGGCCAATGAGATCGTGGCTTATACGACTATGTTTTCTTTGATCAGCCTGCTGATCATCATCTATACATTAAAAACAACGGGGTGTTTATGAGAATCAAATTAGGAATCAGGGGGCATGATGTGCCCGGTGCGCCATTCGAAACGATAGCCGATTTCGTTTCAAGCTACAAGAATTTCGATCTGGACTATCTGCAGTTAGTCTACAAAAAAGCCCTCAAGGGCTTTGAGATGGATCCGCAGTTTCTGCTGGACCTGTCTGACAAACTGAAGGAGAACGACATCAAAGTCGCCATGATCGGTGCCTACTTCAATATGATCCATCCGGATGAGCAGAAACGTCTGGATGGCATCGAGTACTTCAAGCAGTGCATGGAGACGGCGAGCGTCTTTGATTGCCATCTGGTAGGTTCCGAGACCGGTTCGGCAAACGGGGACAAGTGGACATACAACGAATACAACCACACGAGGGAGGCACACGACAGGGTCGTGGACACCGTCAAGGGTCTCAAGTATTACGGAAATTCCTTCCGCTGCCGTCCGATCATCGAGGGAGCCTACGCCCATACGATCCATGATCCTGATGATCTTAACAAGCTCGTGGAAGAAACTGGGATCAGTGATGTCACGATCGACGTCTATAATTTCTTAAATATCAATAACTATATGGATGCAGATATTATCTTCGACCGTTCCATGGAACTGTTCAAAGACAAAGTCAGAGTCTTCCATGTCAAAGACTTCAATGTCGTTGACGGCAAGCTCGTGCAATGCGGTATCGGTCAGGGCATCATGAATTGGAAATATTACATCCCGCGCATCATGAAAGAAACACCGGACGCTGTCCTTATCCTGGAAGGCGTCACCGGACAGGATATTCAGCCATCGATCGAATTTATAAGGAGGATAGAAGATGGAACAGAG
>JAZQIF010000046.1:0-14865 GCA_045540935.1 Erysipelotrichaceae bacterium
CAGTCATCCCTATAGGAGCTGCAGGAGAGGAAAGCACTGATCTGCGTATTCTGTCATTCAACAGAATTATAACCAAAGGACTCAATACCGAGATAGACCGGTAAACAATAGTCTATCTAGAAAGAAATAGTGGTGAACTATTCTTTCACCACTAATATACGAGGAGAGAAAACTATGACAGAAGTCAAAGCAGCAAAAGATGGCAATATCTATGTACCTTTTGAGGATCGTAAGGGCAATGAATCGATCGTTTATTTTACCCGTGAGATCTCCCCTGCAGGGATAAAAAAGGCCTTTGAAAAGGTCAATCAGCACATCACGGGCAAGGTCGCGGTCAAGTTACATACCGGCGAAAAGAACGGTCCAAACTTCACGCCGGCTTCCTGGGTCAAAGAAGTTTTTGAGACCAGTGAAGCATTGAAGGATGCGACGATCATCGAGACGAATACATATTATGCGGGTGACCGTGATACCACGGAAAAGCACCTTGAGACATTAAAGGTAAACGGCTGGACTTTCTGCCCGGTCGATATCATCGATGCCGAAGGTACGACCGATCTGCCGGTCAAGGGCGGCAAGTGGTTCGATCACATCACCGTCGGTGCCGATCTGACAAAATATGATTCCATGTTTACGCTGACGCATTTCAAGGGTCATACGATGGGCGGTTTCGGCGGTTCCAATAAGAATATCGGTATCGGCTGTGCGGATGCCCATATCGGCAAGAAGATGATCCACGCCAGAGAAGGTGAAGGACAGTGGTCAGTCGCCGAAGAAGAACTGATGGAAAAGATCTCCGAGTCGACCAAAGGTACGATCGACTATTTCGGCAAGAACGTCACTTATGTCAACGTCATGCGCAACATGTCGGTATCCTGTGACTGTGAAGGATTGGGCGCAGCACCGGTCGTCACACCAAACGTCGGTATCTTAGCTTCCACCGATATCTGCGCGATCGATACGGCTTGTGTGGATCTGATCCATGCGATGACCGCAGAACAGAACCATGACCTCTGGGAGAGGATGCAGTCAAGACACGGTTTCCGTCAGCTGTCCTATATGAAGGAATTGGGCATGGGCAATGACCGCTACATCCTGATTGACTTAGACAACGACGAAGTGCGCATCACGCCGAAAGAGGCAGTCAAGGACGTCAAACCGTTCAAGCGCATCGATTTCTGAAATATTTCATGAGCCCCGCTATCCGGGGCTTTTTAAAAGAAAGGGGATCCTATGAAAAAAGTACTGATCATCGGCGGCACCGGGACGATCTCTTCGCCGATCACAGAAGCTCTTGCGCATCGGGAGGATATCGATCTCTATGTGCTCAACCGCGGCAAAAGGAAGGATGATCTTCCAGACTTTGTCCATCGGCTGATCGGTGACATCCGCGGCGATATGAATGCCTTGCACAATGTATTGAGGGATCTGGAATTTGACAGCGTCATCAACTTCCTGATCATGGATCTTGATGATGCCAAGCGCAACGTTGAACTTTTCAAAGGAAAGACAAAGCAGTTCATCTTCATTTCCACCGTCTGCGTCCTGGATAAATCCGTTTCCTGTGTGATCGATGAAAATACGCCATACGGAAATGAGTATTCTCTTTATGGACGAAACAAGCAGGCTTGCGAAGAATACTTCCTGAAGCAATGTGAAGACGGCTTCCCGGTATGTATCGTGCGTCCGACCCAGACATACTCGGATTCCCGTTATCCGCTTTCGGTAAAAGGAAAGTCTTACTGGTCGATCGCTTCCAGGATGCTGAAAGGAAAGAAAGTCATCGTCCATGGGGATGGCCAGGGCGTATGGGCTTGTACCCATGCGGATGATTTCGCAAAACTCTTCCTGCCTCTGGTATGTAACAAAGAAAGCATCGGCGAGATCTATCAGGTCATGGATCCAAGGGCCTATACCTGGGATGTCATCTATAAAGCGCTGGCGGATGCGATCGGCGGAGTCTATCAGCCGGTCTATATCTCGGAGTATCTGCTGGATGCCTCAAAGGCCTATGATTTAAGGTCCTCGCTTCATGGTGACAAGCATTTCTCCTGCATCTTCGATATTTCCAAGGTAAAGCGCTTCTCGCCGGATATCACGCTTGATGTCGACATCCACGAAGGGGCAAGAAGATATGCGAAGTACATGGAGGAACACCCGGAAGAGAAGAAGGAAGATCCTGATTTCGATAGATGGTGTGATGAGACGATCGCAAGCTATGAGAAGGCTGTGAAGACTTTCCTGCAGGAATTCAAGTGAGAACACAGGCTTTCCTGTGTTTTCTTTTCGGATGCGTCGTTTCATAACGGAAAGCCGAGGGGCTTAATAATAATACAAATGCGTTGTCTTTGCTAGGACAAGGAAAACGATGTCCCGTATAATAATAAAGTAGAAAAGATCCGAAAACGGATCTGCAGAAAAGGAGAACTTATGTATAAGATCGTAAGTAAAAAACCTCTCAACGCGACTGTGACCCAGATGGAGATCGAGGCACCATTAGTTGCCAGAAAGGCAAGACCGGGCCAGTTCATCATCTTACGTGTTGATGAGGATGGGGAAAGGATCCCTTTGACGATCGCTGGTTCCGACAAGGAAAAGGGAACCGTCAAGATCATTTTCCAGATCGTCGGTGCTACGACGGAAATGCTCAACCATAAACAAGAAGGCGAATACCTGCAGGACTTCGTCGGTCCTCTGGGTGTCGCTACTCATACGGACGGTATCAAAAAGGTCTGTATCGTCGGCGGCGGTGTCGGATGTGCCATTGCGATGCCGGTCGCGCAGGAATTCCATGCCTTAGGGGCAGACGTCACTTCCATCATCGGTTTCCGCAACAAGGATATCGTCATTCTGGAAGAGGAATTCAAGGCCTGTTCCGACAGACTCTTTGTCATGACGGATGATGGCTCTTACGGGCAGCATGGCAATGTCACGGTCCCTTTGAAGGAAATGCTTGAAAACGGGGAACGCTTCGATATGATCATCACGATCGGACCGCTGATCATGATGAAGTTCGTCGTATTGGCAGCCAAGCCATACGATGTACCGGTCACGGTCTCGATGAACCCGATCATGATCGATGGTACCGGCATGTGCGGCGGCTGCCGTTTAAGCCTGGTGCAGGATGGCAAGCGTGTCACCAAGTTTGCCTGCGTCGATGGTCCGGATTTCAACGGTTACGAAGTCGACTTCGATGAAGCGATGTCAAGAAACAGGATGTATATGGATTTTGAACGGCATGCCTATGAGAAGGCTTGTAACTTATTCAAAAAGGAGGAGGCATAATCATGGCGATCATTCCTAACAAGAACCCGATGCCTTCGCAGGCTCCGGAAGTAAGAGCACATAATTTCAAGGAAGTTGCCTTAGGCTATGACGAGCAGACAGCGATCAATGAAGCGAACCGCTGCCTCAACTGCAAGAACCAGCCGTGTGTCTCCGGCTGCCCGGTCAACATCCACATTCCTGAGTTCATCGCTCAGGTCAAGGAAGGCAATTTCGAAGAAGCTTACAATATCATTTCGAAAACTTCTTCTTTACCGGCGGTATGCGGCAGAGTCTGCCCGCAGGAATCGCAGTGCGAATCCAAGTGTACGGTCGGCATCCGTTTCGAACCGGTCGGTATCGGCAGATTGGAACGTTTCGTTGCCGATTATCATAATGAACATTCCACAGTAAAACCGGAAGTTCCGGCATCCAACGGTCACAAAGTGGCGATCGTCGGTTCCGGTCCTTCGGGACTCACCTGTGCAGGTGACCTGGCCAAGAAAGGTTACAAGGTCACGATCTATGAAGCACTTCATACAGCCGGCGGTGTCTTGGTATATGGCATTCCGGAATTCCGTCTTCCGAAGGCCATCGTTGCCAAGGAAGTCGATACTCTGAAAGCGTTAGGCGTCGATGTCGAGACGAATGTCGTCATCGGCAAGACCCTGACGATCGATGAACTGTTTGAAGATGGCTTTGAAGCGGTCTTCGTCGGTTCGGGCGCGGGTCTGCCAAGGTTCATGAACATCCCGGGCGAAGCTTATAAAGGCGTGTATTCCGCCAATGAATTCTTAACGAGATCCAACCTGATGAAGGCCTACAGAGATGATCCGGTCACCCCGATCATGAAGGGCGGCAAGGTGGCAGTCGTCGGTGGCGGCAACGTCGCGATGGATGCGGCAAGGACGGCTTTGCGTTTAGGCGCCGAAAAAGTCTATATCGTCTATCGCCGTTCGATGGAAGAACTGCCTGCCCGTAAGGAAGAAGTCGAACATGCGAAAGAGGAAGGCATCGACTTCAGACTGCTCAACAATCCGGTCGAGATCCTCGGCTACAACAATCCGGATGATCCAAGAGACCCGCGAAGCGGTTTTGTCACCGGCATGAAGTGCATCCGCATGGAACTTGGCGAACCGGATGCTTCCGGCAGAAGAAGACCGGTCGAAGTCCCGGGTTCGGAATTCGTATTGGATGTCGATACGGTCATCATGTCCATCGGTACCTCACCTAACCCGCTGATCAAGAATACGACCAAGGGTCTTGATGTCAATTCTCATGGCGGCATCATCGTTAATGAAGACGGTCTGACTTCCCGTGAGGCGGTCTATGCCGGCGGCGATGCGGTGACAGGTGCTGCAACGGTCATTTCGGCGATGGGTGCCGGTAAGCTTGCCGCAAAGTCCATCGATGAATATTTAAGCAAGAAGAACTAGAAAATGAAACTTTATCTCTGCGCAAACGGCTATACGGAAGCCCAGATCAGCCAAGCAAGGCTGTGCGTGAAGGCTCTTGAAGAGCTTTCCCACCCCTGTTCGATGTCCAAGGATCTGTCGATCAAACTTTTCGGCGATGACGGCTATGCCTGTTTTTCGCCGGGAGAATGCGATCTGATCGTTTCCTTAGGGGGTGATGGTGCAGTGCTCAATGCGGCTAAGGTGGCTTTTGAGTGCGGAACGCCGTTGTTTGGCATCAATGCCGGCAGGGTCGGCTATCTTTGCGGGATGCGTCTAGATGAGATCGATTCGTTTG
Organism: Erysipelotrichaceae bacterium; assembly: GCA_045540935.1. Classification (GTDB taxonomy): domain Bacteria; phylum Bacillota_I; class Bacilli_A; order Erysipelotrichales; family Erysipelotrichaceae; genus Colivicinus. The sequence goes on from JAZQIF010000046.1 coordinate 5,017, forward strand.
ACCGGAAGTTCCGTCATGCGGAGAGAAACATCTGTACGATGCTGGAAGTGGACTTTAAGGGGGAGAGATATTACGCCCTCAATGACATCGTCATCTCCAAGACCAATTTCGGTAAGACGGCAGACCTGAGCGTCTTCGCCAACGATAAGGAATTGTTTGAAGTGCGGGCGGATGCGGTCATCGTATCTACGCCGACCGGATCTTCCGCCTACAACCGTTCGGCTGGCGGACCTCTGGTCTCCGAAAAGGTCAAAGCTCTTATCGTTACGCCGGTATGTTCCAACACTCTGACGCCGGCCTATATCGTCGATGATGACTCTGAGATCCTGGTAAGAGTCAACCATGAAGATGCCGGGATCTATGCCGATTCGAGGTTCTTGGGAGTCTATCCGGATGAGCTGGTCGTCAGAAAATCGGAAAAGACGATCGTGATGTACAAGTAAAGTTAACGTTTACATAAAAGCCATTTGAAAGGATGGCTTTTTTTGACGGCAGGATTGTCGTCTTTTTGTGCCTTTGATAAAGTATAATATCTTTGTGAAGTTTTCCGAGTTTGAAGAAGCTTTGAAGAAACGCGATATCCTGTTGAGTGAACGTATGATCGAACAGCTCAACGATTATGCCGCATATCTCAAAGAATATAACGAAAAGATCAATCTGACGGCCATTACCGAATATGAAGAAGTGCTGGATAAGCACTTCTATGATTCTTTACTGGCGGCAAAAGGGCCTTTGAAAGGGATATTGGCCGATGTCGGTACGGGAGCCGGTTTCCCGGGCGTGGTATTGAAGATCGTCTTTCCCGAGCTTCATGTCGTACTGATCGAACCGCTTCACAAACGCTGTGTCTTTCTGGAGTCTCTGATCGAAAAACTGGATCTCAAAGGCATCGAAGTGATCAACGAGAGAGGCGAGGATCATTCCCTGAAACACCGTGAGGCCTATGACTATGTCACGGCCAGGGCAGTGTCCAATCTCAACGCTCTGATCGAGGTCTGCGGTGCGATGGTCAAGAAAGAAGGAAACTTCATCTGTTTAAGGGGCAAGGATGGCCTTGAGGAGATAAAAAATGCGAAAAAGGCGATCGAAACGATGGGATTTGAGGTCTCATTCATCGATGAAGAAGCGCTTTTTAACGGTGATAAGCGCATCATCTCCTACTTCCGGAAAGTGAAGACGACCCCGTTAAAATATCCTAGGAAATATAATATAATAAAGAAGAGTCCATTATGAAAAAAGAAATCGTAAGAATCAAACTAGATAAGATCATCCCGAACAAGAACCAGCCGAGACTGGATTTTTATGATGATTCCATCAAAGGCTTGGCGGAATCGATCAAACAGAACGGCTTATTACAGCCGGTCACCGTCCGAAAGGCCGGAGACAAATATGAACTGATCGCCGGCGAAAGAAGGTATCGTGCTTCCCTGCTAAACGGGGCAAACGATATCGAGGCCATCATCATGGAGTCCAGCGATGAACAGTCCGCCAACCTGGCTTTGATCGAAAATCTGCAGAGAGAAGATCTCAATGCGATCGAACAGGCCATGGCGATGCGTCGCATCATGGTCTCGGAAGACCTGACTCAGAACGAGCTGGCACAAAGGTTAGGCTACCGGCAGTCCACCGTCGCCAACAAGCTTCGTCTGCTGAAACTTCCGGAGTACATCAAACAGGCCATCAGCCACGGCACGATCACCGAGCGTCATGCCAGGGCCCTGCTCAATGTGCCGGAAGAAAGACTCGAAGAAGTCTTCTTAACGATCACCAACAGGCAATATAACGTATCCAAGACGGAAGAATATATTCGTGAATTGTTGTCCGAGAACCACCATTCCAAGGGTGTTTCCAACAATCTGCAGATCGGTGTCAACACGATCAAGGAAGCGTACGAATTGTGCCGCAAGTCTGGCATCGATGCCGACTTGAAAGTGACGGAGTATGATGACAATGTCAAGATCGTCATACGTATGAAGAAATAGGGAGGCAGTTATGGCAAGAATCATCGCGATCGCAAATCAGAAAGGCGGAGTCGGAAAGACCACTACTTCCATCAACCTGGCTGCCGGCCTGGCTTATCTCAACAAGAGGGTCCTGTTGGTCGACTTCGATCCGCAGGGCAACGCAACGCAGGGCGTCGGACACAGAGTCGGCTTAAGAGACCTGACGGTCTATGATGCCATCTTGTCGGATGCCGATATGGAGGACTGCCTCAAGTCCTTATCCAAACCGCCGCTCGATCTCTTACCCGCCAACATCAACCTGGCCGGTGCGGACCTTGAACTGGCGAAGATCGAAGAAAACAGGGAACAGCTGTTGAAGAATGCCCTGGAGCCGATCAAGGACAACTACGACTACATCATCATCGACTGTCCGCCTTCTCTGGGCTTATTGAATACCAATGCCCTGACGGCAGCCGATTCCGTACTGATCCCGGTACAGAGCGAATACTACGCTCTGGAAGGTATCACGCAGTTATTGCAGACGATACGTCTGGTACAGAAGCTCTTCAATCCGAATCTGAAGATCGAAGGCGTCTTATTAACGATGTATGATGCCAGGACCAACCTGTCGGCGGAAGTCGGTCAGGAGATCCGCAAGCACTTCAAAGAGAAGGCCTACAAGACCTATATCCCGCGCAACATCAAGCTTTCGGAAGCGCCTTCGATGGGCCTTTCGATCTATGACTATGCGATCTCTTCGGAAGGTGCCAAGGCATATGTTGCTTTGACAAAAGAAGTCATTACCAACTCTATGGAGGAGAATAATGCCGGCTAGAAGAAAACTGGGAAAGGGCTTAGACCAGATCTTCGGTGACAACATCGATTCGGTATTGGATGATATCGAATCCAATGCCCGGAAATCGGCCAGCGGACAGAGCGAACTCAAGATCTCCGAGATCCGTCCCAATCCGTACCAGCCGCGTGTCGAATTCGATGAAAACGGCTTGAAGGAACTGGCGGATTCGATCAAAGAAAACGGCGTCTTCCAGCCGATCTTAGTCAGAAAGTCTGTGCAGGGCTATGAACTGGTGGCAGGCGAGAGAAGACTGCGTGCTTCCAAGCTGGCTGAGAAAACCACGATCCCTGCTTTGATCGTCGAATTCGATGACAGGCAGATGATGGAGATCTCGTTACTGGAGAACATTCAGCGTAAGGATCTCACGGCGATCGAAGTGGCGAAAGCTTATCGCCAGCTGATGGATAAGCTGAATTACACGCAGGACGAACTGGCCAAGCGTATCGGCAAGTCGCGTACCAATGTCGCCAATATGTTGAGGTTACTGTCGCTTCCGGAAGAAGTCCGGACGATGGTCAACGAAGGAAAACTCTCCTATGGCCAGGCCAGGACACTTCTTTCTCTGGAAGATGAAGACAAGATGGTCGAAGTGGCAAGACTCTGCGTCAAGCAGGGCCTCTCGGTCCGACAGCTGGAAAAACTGTGTTCCGCAAAGAAAAAACCGGCAGAAAAGCCTGCGGAAGAAAGCAGTGATCCGTTTACCAGAGACGTGGAAGACAGACTTCGTAAAAAGTTCGGTACGAAGGTCGAAATCAAAAACAAATCGATCTCTATCAGGTATACTGATATTGAAGACTTAAACAGGATTTTAGAGATAATGGAAGTCATTGAAGACTAGAAAGGAACTCGATATGGCTGAAAATGAAGAAAAGATCGTTTTAACGCTCGGCGAAGAAAAAGCTGAGGAAGCTGCTGTTGAAGAAGAAGTAAAAGAAGAAGAAAAAGAACACGCAAGTGTTCCGGTATCGGATGTCGTCGGTTATGCCAAACTGGATGATTCTTCTCTGTCGGAAGATGAAAAGAAGATGGTCGAAGATTTCTCCAAGCAGATCGATGTCATGGATACCAATACCGTCCTGCAATATGGCGCGACTGCCCAATCCAAGGTTGCCGATTTCTCGGATACGGCTTTGAAGAATGTCCGTACCAAGGATATCGACACCGTCGGTGATACGCTGTTAGACTTAGTCGCACAGTTAAGAAATTTCGATGTCGATGAAAAGAATGACGGTTTCTTCGCAAAGATCTTCAAGAAGGGTTCCAACTCTATCAATGATGTCAAGGCAAAATATGATTCCGCCAATGCGAACGTCGATAAGATCGTCAAGATCTTGGAGAACCATCAGATCACGCTGATGAAGGATATCTCCCTGCTGGATCAGTTATATGAAAAGAACCTGGTCAACTTCAAGGAACTCACGATGTACATCCTGGCGGGTTACAAGAGACTCGAAGAGATCAAGAAGAATGATCTGCCGGCTGCTTTAAAGAAGGCCGAAGAGTCCGGCCTGCCGGAAGATGCTCAGGCTGCCAACGACCTTTCTGAAGCGATCACCCGTTTCGAAAAGAAGCTGCATGACCTCGAGCTGACCAGGATGGTCTCCATCCAGATGGCTCCGCAGATCCGTCTGGTCCAGAACAATGATACGCTGATGACCGAGAAGATCCAGTCGACCCTGGTCAACACGATCCCGCTCTGGAAGTCACAGATGCTGATCGCATTGGGTATCGCTCATTCCAAGGAAGCTGTCAAAGCACAGAACGAAGTTTCCGAGATGACCAACAAGATGCTGAAGGAAAATGCCGAAGCTCTCAAGATGGCGACCATCGAGACAGCCAAGGAATCCGAAAGAGGTATCGTCGATATCGAGACCCTCACCGAGACCAACAAGAAGCTCATCGAGACTCTCGAAGAAGTCAAACGCATCCAGACGGAAGGCAGAGAAAAGAGACTCGCTGCACAGAACGAACTGCGCCGTATCGAAACGCAGCTGCAGCACGAGCTCACCGATGTCATCCACAAGGATCAGGCATAATTGCATCAAAGTTACAAAAAGCACTGTCAGATCAGTGCTTTTTCAATGGCGTGTCATTATTGGTTTGTTTTGGGAAGCAGGATTCAGATCTTTTCTTTTCCCATAAAAAGATCTATAGCATTTATGTGATGAACACCTTCCTGCTGATCGCGGTATTTATCCAGAGAAATGATGTAGCGTGGGTACCCGTCTTTTATGCTTCTGAAAGGACGGTATTCACGCTCTTTAATTTTCTGAGTTGCTTCCTGATTTTCTCCTTGCAGTGTATATGTTACCTGAATATATGCATACTCCCGTTCCTTGTTTCTTACGATAAAATCACATTCGAATTTGCCGATCCTGCCGATGCTGACCTGATAATTATTGCTTACCAGGTAAAGATAAACGAGATTTTCAAGTGACGGGCCATAATTTAAAACGTTATCTGTATTGGTTGAAAAATATATCGCCAAATCAGTCAGATAGTATTTTTGTTCTCTTTTGATTGATCGTTTACTCCTGAGGTCAAACCTGTTGCATTCATAAATGATTTTTGCTTTCTTCAGATCATCGATATATCCTCGAACAGTGTTGTCTTTAAAAGTGAAGCCTTCTTTTCTAAGGCAATCAGTGAGATTTGAGAAAGAAAAGGTTTGGGAATAATTATTGAGAATATAAGATTGAACTCTTTCAAAAACGACGACATTTGTTATTTTTTTTCTTTTTCTTATATCTTTATCGAAAATTTCGGAGATGATCCCTCTGGTATACACCTGTCTGCTGTCAAGGCCTGGGAATTCCAACGATTTAGGAAAACCGCCATTCAAGATGTATTCGTCAAACTCCTCGTTAAGGTCTGAATCGATACTTAAGTTGTGAAATTTTTTCATCTGAAGAAACTCATTGAAATCCAGAGGGTATATTTCAAAATTTAAGTATCTTCCGGTCAGCTTAGTTGAAATATCATCACTTAAAAGATAGGAATTTGATCCGGTAAGAAATACAGAAAAACCCTCTTCTGCATATGCCTGTACAACACTTTCAAAACCACTGACATTCTGCACTTCATCTATAAATAAGTAACAGAATTCTTCATTATTTATTAAAGATTCTATCTTGTTTTCTAATTGTTCAGGAGTTTTGATATTCTTATACCCTCTCCTGTCGAGCGGTATATAAATGATCCTTGATCTGTCAATGCCGTACGACAAGAGTTCGTTGATTATCCCCATCATAATACACGATTTGCCACATCTTCTGATTCCGGTAATAATCTTGATTATATCCGAATCAAAGAACGGGCGTATTCGGCTGATGTATTTTTCTCTTGGAAAGATTTTTTGGGACACAGTGAACCTCCTATATACGCATATTTTACTATAAAAATGGGGTTTAAGGGTATGTAATATGTATTCTTTTAAAAAAACATCCCGTTAACAGCGATATAAAAGATGATCGGTCAGTGATAAAAGCCTGTCAAAACGAACCATGATCAGCTTGTAAAAAGCATTGTTATAAGTCAAAGAGTGCTACTCGTTTTTAGGAAAAAATGATGTTTTGGTGCTGATCAAAAGATCATGATCTGTCCAATGAAAGTCTTAGTTTATTCAGACTGTGGCAGAAAACTCCATGGATCATAATTTGCGGAAGGTTCACGGAAATATAGATATTTCATTTCTTTGCGAAGCGCCTTATCAGGCCGTTTCGGAAGTCTTCTTCATCACCCGGGAAGAGGACTTTCTTTTGTGCCCAGGCGGATTCGTAGATGGCATTGGCCAGCTGGACTTCTTTCAAGCCGTCCTCGATATCGGCGATCAGAGTCTCGCCATGCAAGATATGTAAGGCAAAGTTTTCAAAGACGGAAAAGTAATGACTCATGGAATCCGCCTTCATGAAGAAGGTCTCTTCTTCAAACAGGGAATCCGGATGGCTTCGTTTCATCATATAGAAGTCTTTGGATGAGAGCTGCTTGTTCCACGTGCTTTCATCTTCTTTGTATCTGAGGACCTTCATCGTTTCGTTATCTTCGATGAGGATCTTTCCTTTGGAGAAGTCGAGTTCCAGACGGTTGATGCCAAAGGGATCATAGGTCGAGGCATACAGGATCCCCGAGGCTCCGTTTTTGAATGAGAGATCGACGGAAACTTCATTTTCGACTTCGATGTCACGAAATCTTGCTTCCCTTGTGACGGCACTGATGCTTTGGGGTTCACCGCACAGCCATAACAGCAGGTCGAGCTGATGGGCGATCTGGTTGACTAAGATACCGCCGCCTTCCTTGTCCCAGGTGCCTCGCCAGGCATTGAAGGCATAGTAGGTATCCGGCCGATAGAAATTGTTGATGATCCAGGTCATATGGCGAAGATTGCCAAGGGTGCCCGAATCGATGAGCTCATGACATTTTTGAAATAAAGGATTGGCCCGGTTGTTGAACATCATGGCCAGGGTCAGAGAGGTCTTTTCCTGTTCTTCTTTCATTGCCCTGACCTCATCGGCATAGATGCCGGCCGGTTTTTCGCAAAGGACATGTTTGTGATGTTTCAATGCCTCGATGGTGATCGCCGGATGTAAGAAATGCGGGACGGTGATGATGATCGCATCGCAAAGATCGGAAGCGATCAGTTTTTTGTAATCGGTGAATATGGTGATATTTTCCGGAAGGTCTTTCATTGCTTCCTCAGATCTCGAACTGACGCAGGTCAAAATGAGATCTTTCACCTTTTCGTTGTTGCTTAACAAAAGTTTTGCGTAAAGGGAACCCTGTACGCCATAGCCGATGATGCCGAGCCTTATTTTGTCCATGATAAGTACCTTCCTTTGACATGATTGTATGATGAAAGGATCGTTACAGACAACGGGATGCTCATCGGTTGAAATACAGAAGAGACTATGTCATCATATTATTGACATATGTCAGAAATAAAGGAGTCCTATGGCCAGACCGTGCAGATGCAGAAAGATCAGAAATCTTCCGGATTATTATGATTTTTCCTGTGCCCAGAGTGAAGGAAATGAAAAGGTCGTTTTAAGTATCGATGAGTATGAAACGATACGTCTGATCGATCTGGAAAAGATGACGCAGGAGAAGTGTGCCGAACTGATGGGCGTTTCCCGAACGACGGTGACGGCGATCTACGACAGCGCGAGAAGAAAACTTGCAGAAATGATCGTTGCAGGCAAAGCCCTTCACATCGCCGGCGGGACTTATGAACTGTATTCTGACAGAGGTGATCAGATCAAAGAGAAAGGACAGGAGCAGATGCGTATTGCGGTAACTTATGAAAACGGTGAGATCTTTCAGCATTTCGGAAGGACTCAACAGTTTGGGATCTATGATGTGGAAAACAAGGAAGTAGTGATGAAACAGGTCTTATCTTCCGATGGTGTCGGACATGGTGCACTGGCGGGCGTTTTGAAGAATGCCGGCGTCGATGTACTGATCTGCGGAGGCATCGGCATGGGTGCCAGGATGGCTTTGGAAGAGGCGGGGATCTCGCTTTGCCCGGGGGCGTATGGAAATGCCGATGAGGCAGTCAAAGCGTTCTTAAACGGTACTTTGAACTTCGATCCGGACAGTGCCTGCGATCATCACGGACACCATGAAGGTCACGATTGCGGTGAACACGATCATGGCTGCGGCGATCACTGCTGCCATTAGCTAAAAGAGTGTATCGCTATACTGAAGAATGACAAGTTCGCAAAGATCCCGGTATTGATGACTGTCGGGGTCTTTTTTGTTTCGGCGCGTTGTATACTGTAGAAAAGAGGGAGGGACCGACATGCGTCAATGGATCATTTCTTCGATGGCTCCGCTTCTGTGGGTCATGACTGTTTTTGACGGATTCTTTATCTTTGCCATGAATATGAAATACCGGAAGGGAACTTTGAAACAGGTCGCTGTTCTGACGATGATCTTATGCATGGGTCTTTTTTATGATTCACTGGTCCTTTCTCTGGGCGCTTTCCTGAATTTCGGACCGCTGCTCAAAATACTGAGTCAGTTTCGTTTCATCTTTCATTGCGTCTTCATTCCGCTGCTGTTTCCGATCTGCGGTTATGCCTTGAAGCTTTCCAAAGAAAAGATGCGCATCCTGAATATCCTGACACTCGTTTTGATGTTCCTGGGTCTGATCGCCGGGATCGGTGTGATCACAGAGGAAAGGACGGTCGGTATCATACGGCGTTATGCCCAGTCGGATCTGACGAATCCTTTCAGCAAGGGCCTGATCTCCTTGCTGGATGTCGTTCCGGTCTTTGTCATGATCGGTGTCGGCATTTTCCTGTATATCCGCAATAAGAATCCCCATCTGTTTCTTTCCGGTTTCTTCATGTTATTGTTCACGTTGCTGGGGATCTTCTTAGGGAAGGATCCGGGCGGTGACAAGAGTCAGAGCCTGATGTTTTATATCAGTATGTACGGGGAAGCGCTGATGGTGCATTTCCTGTACCGTTTCCTGAAGAAAGAAGAAGAGACAAAGGAGTGAATATGAAAGTCTACATTGCTGCACCGCTATATTGTGCATACGAACTTGATTATAATCTGAAGATCGATACCTGTTTAAGAGAGAACGGCTTTGATACCTATCTGCCGCAAAGAGACGGGGGTGTGGTATCGGAAATGCCTGACATCGGCGACGGCATGCCGAAAGGCGAATATGTCTTCAAGAAGGATCTTGAACCGGTGGACCGGGGCGATGTCTTCCTGTTCCTTCTTGATGGCAGAGTGCCGGGCGAAGGGGCCTGTGTTGCCTTAGGTTACTTCTATTCTTCCGGAAAGCCCTGCGTAGGTCTTAAGACTGATACAAGGAGCCTCGTGAACGGGGAAGACAATCTGATGATCTCGATGGCATTAAGAAAGATCTGCCATAATAAGGAAGAACTTCTGGAATATCTGAAAAGCTGTTAAAAAAGTCTTACACGAGTTTGCGTAAGACTTTTTCGATATCATCGATATTCATCTGTCCGTAGGTGTTTTTAACGGAGTTGTTGTTTTCATATCTTGGAAGGATCGATAATATTTCTTCTTCGCTCATCC
>JAZQIF010000047.1:0-5535 GCA_045540935.1 Erysipelotrichaceae bacterium
GGGCTACTTTGAACAAGGCATCTATCTGCCGGAAGATCCCAAGGAATATGAAAATGAGATCCTGGCGATCAGGGAAATGGGTTTCAATTGTCTTCGCAAACATATCAAAGTGGAAATGGAAGCCTACTATTACTATTGCGATAAGCATGGCATCCTGGTCTTGCAGGACATGGTCAATAACGGACCTTACCGCTTCTTCAAAGATACGGTCTTACCGACCATCGGTCTGACAAAACTTCCTTCGCCGATCAAAGATCAGAAACGCTACGATTTCTTTCTGGAACATTCCAAGGAAACGATAAAACATCTTCGGTCTCACCCCTGTATCATCGGCTATACGATCTACAACGAAGGCTGGGGCCAGCAGGCAGCTTCTGCGACCTATGACATCCTGAAAAAGCTCGATCCGCAGCGGCTCTTTGATTCGACTTCCGGCTGGTTCTTTGACGATCACTCGGATTTTGATTCCTATCACATCTACTTCCGAAACAAAGTCCTCAAAGGAAAAGATAAAATGCTGCTGCTGTCGGAATGCGGCGGCTTCATACGGCAGATGGGCGAAAATCCCAAGAAAGCCTGGGGCTATGGAAAAGCGGAAAGCGAAGAAGAGCTTACCGCGAAGATCATCGAGATGCACGAGAAGATGGTCATCCCTTCCATCGACAACGGTCTGGTCGGTTATATCATGACCCAGATCAGTGATGTCGAAGGTGAGGTCAACGGACTCTTCACCTATGACCGAAGTCAGTGCAAAGTCGATAAAGAAAAGATCCGCAAGGCCAATCAAAGGCTCGCGGATCATTATGAACGTTTATGCAAGAAGGCCTAGCCTTCTTTTTTTATCAATCGGTAATGGAACAGGCCGATTCGCAATCCGAAACTTCATTGACCGTATCGGAAGACAGGATCTGTACATCCAGATATTTCGCCACGAAGCTGCTCAAGCCCTCCAGCGTCTGATAGTATGGAAGATCGTCATCGCTTCCCGGATCGAGATACCCTGCTACTTCCCCATCTTTATAGACGAAGAAAGAAGGCGTATAGGAGACGCGATCCGTCACGGAATTGCTGTCGTTGAAGATGGCCGAGAGATCGACGGCATAGATGTCGATATCGTTGGCTTCTTTGAACTCTTTGACGATCGGTTTGAACGATGCACAGGACGAACAGCCCGGAAGGTAGACATACAGCAGGAAAGTCTTTCCCTCTTCTTCCATCTTTCTGAGCTCATCGGCATCCGTGATCTCGATGAAGGAGCTGTCACTCGGAATACTTCCTTCTTGCTTGCTACCGTCTTTTTCTTCATAGCCTTCCACCGGCGTTAGCGATTCAAAGACGATCGGATGATAATCGACATCGGAGAAATCGTAGTGTCTTCTTCCGTCTTCTTCATAGAAAGTCTCGATCCTGTTCTCCCCTTCGTAATACCAGTAACCGCCGGTATTGTAGATCTTATCAGCATCATAACCCTGGGATACCAGCAGGTTTTTGGTCATGCCGGCATAACCGCCGCCGCCGCACATCAAGAAGATGTACTTGTCTTTCGGGAAGATCGATTCCAGGATATGGGAAGACTCCTCATAATTGGCACTGTAGGTCCCGTCTTCATTCTGTGTGAATAAGGTATTGCCCTCATAGGAAGCGCCGACTTCTTCCGGAAGTCCGCTGACGTTGACAAGATACGGGTACGGAACGACTTCAAAGCCTTTCACATAACCGGAAAGATAGGAATCACCGCCGATCGCTTCATAGTCCGCTTCATCCACCAGCATCCGCATATCGCGATAGACGCTGTCGGATCGGCCCAGATACTTGTCGATCGAGGCCTCATTGATGTTTTTATCGATACCCAGCTGTCCCCGCATGCCCTCTTCGAGTTCCGGCAAAGGAAGAGTCTCTTCCTTCTTTGCCGAACAGGAAGCCATGGTCAGACACAGCACTAAGATCATCAGTACACATATAAGCTTGTTTCTTTTCATATCACCATTTTAGCGCAGTCACGCGATTTTGTTGCATTTTTAAAAAAGGACAGCTTTTACTGTCCCTCATTCATCAGTTTTTCGATCTCATCCGGATCCTTGAGGATCTCTTTGGATAAGACTTCGCAGCCCGTTCCGGTGATCAGAAGATCATCTTCGATGCGGATGCCGATCTTTTCATCGGCGATGTATAGACCCGGTTCATTGGTGATGACATTGCCGGCTTGCAATACGGCTCCCATGCCGCCGTCGACATCGTGGGTATCCAGACCTAGGTGATGGGAAACGGAATGGAAATAGTATTCGCTGACATCTTCATTGAGACCGTGTTTCGGCAGTTCGCTGCGGTAGAAGTCGACGACCAGCTGGTTGAGTTCACGGACTCTGACACCGACTCTGGCGTGTTCTTCGACGATCTTCTGGGCCTGCAGGACGAGCTCATAGATCTCTCTTTGTCTCGGCGTGAATCTGCCGTTGACCGGGAAGGTACGGGAGATATCGGCACAATAATGATCATACGTCGCACCAAGGTCACAGAGGAACAGGTCGCCGTCTTTCATGACCTGGTCGTTGTCGGAATAGTGCAAGATCGTCGTATTGATACCGGAAGCGGCGATCGTCTTGAAGGCCGTGTCACGGCACATCGACTGCGCTAAAACGAAGTTGAAGACACCTTCCATCGTCATCTCGTTGAGCTCCGGCTTGCTGGTACGCATCATCTGACGGATACCCAGATTTGTCGTGTGGATCGCCTTTCTGATGCAGGAAATCTCATATTCGTCCTTGATCAGACGCATGCTGGTAAGCACCGGATAGATGTCCTTGATCTGCAAAGCCGGATAGTTGTTCTGTAACTTCCTTGCATAGCGCAAGGCAGATGTTTCTTCCTGGTCCATCGTATAGTGCCATAAGTCAAGACAGAAACGGAAACCGTTGTCTTTTCTCGTGCGGTTCATTAAGGAAGCGATCGTCTCATCGAGTTCGGAAAGATCTCTGACATCTTTCACTTCGCTGATCTTCATCGCCTCTTCTGACGTCATCCTGCCGCCGACCCATCTGGCCATCGTTTCATCATATGGCAGGATGAACAGCGTCTCTCTCATGATGCCGTCGACATTCTGCATCAGCAGTGCCATCTCCTGTCTGTCCAAACCGGTCAGATAGTAGAAGTTGCGGTTGACCGAGAAATCATAGGCCTCATCTTCCGAGCGCATCGGCGCCTTGCCGGAAAACAGAAGTATCGCAGCGTTGCTTTGCAAAGATTTTAAGATCGCCTGACGGCGGCTAGAATAAAGATTCATCTTCCTCATCTCTCTTTCTGTAAGAAACATTCACGATCCTGTCATTCTTCACGCACTCATCGACCAGGGTCTGATAATCAAAGAGTCCTTCATAATGTAAACATCTGTCAAGTTTCGGTTTGGTGACCGGATTCTTCGGATCGAAGATCGTACAGCAGTCTTCAAACGGCAGTATCGACGTCTCGTAGGTATCGATCTTTTTGGCGATATCGATGATCTCAAGCTTGTCCATCATGCACAAAGGCCGCAATATCAATGTATCGGCGACCTTGCCGATGACGGAGATCGATTCCGGCGTCTGTGATGCGACCTGGCCGATCGACTCACCGTTGGTGATGACTTTGATCTTTCTCTGCTTGCAGATCTCATCGGCGATGCGGTACATCATCCTACGCATGATCGTGATGCAGTACGGCTCATCGACATGTTTGTAGATCGCCAGCTGAAGATCGGTGAACGGAATGATGTGGACATTGATCTCTTCCTGACAGACAGAAAGCTTTTCCGCCAGAGTCAGCACCTTATCGAGTGCCTGTTTGGAAGTATACGGTTCCGAGGCAAAGTGGATGCATTCGATGCGAAGACCCCTTTTCATCGTCATATAGGCTGCGACCGGCGAATCGATGCCGCCGGACATCATGACCATAGCCATGCCGTTGATACCGGTCGGATACCCGCCTCCGCCGCGGACTTTTTCATCCATGACGTAGATATATTCCTTATCCACCGAAACATAGATCATCAGATCCGGTTCGTGGACATCGACCAGCAATTGACTGTTATGCAAGATGTTGCCGGCCAGAGCCCGGTTGATCTCATCGGAACGCATCAGGAAGGACTTGTCATGACGTTTCGTGGCGATCTTGAAGGTCTTCGCCTCATGTTTCTGCGCCAGAGAAAGCGTGACTTCCTTTAACTTGTCGATATCCTTTTCAACACGGATCGCACCGGAAAAATACGAATACCCGAAGACATCTTTCAGTTCCTTGCGGATCACGGAATAGTCTTCCCCGTTGAGCTTGATGAAAAGACCGTCATGTAAGGTGTTATAGGTCAGAGCGGAATGGTCTTTCAGACGCTTCTTGATATTGTTTGTCAGCTGTCTGGTAAAATCCTTGCGGTTCTTTCCCTTGGTGGAAAGTTCCCCGTATCTCACCACGACATGATCGTAAGCTATCTCATGCATATTTATCTAAAATCTCCTTTAACTGTGTTAAGAAGTAATCCGCCTCTTCCATCGTATTGGTGTAATCGAAGGAAATACGGATCGCATGGTCCTCATCAAAGCCCAAGGCATTGAGCGTGCGGTTGTTTTCGTTCTTCTTGGAACCGCAGGTCGATTTCGACGAGACCATGATCCCTTTATCATTCAATGCGTTCAGCAATACTTCCGAAGGGATCGGCGTGGACACATTCATCAAAGTATCCAGGCCTTTCGCATAGTTGACGGTGACGATCTTGTTCAATCCTTCATACAGATGATCGTGAAGGGCTTTGAGATGATCGTGATATTTTTCCTTGTTTTCCATGGCGATGCGCATCGTCTTGGCCAGTACAGTATTGGCTAAGGCATTGGAAGTCCCGCCGCGCAGCGAAAATTCCTGCTGACCGCCCGAGATGATCGGAAGCAGTTCCACGAACTGTTTCTTCATCAAGGCGCCGGAGCCTTTCAGACCGTGGATCTTGTGTGCGGAGAAAGAAGCCATATCGATATCTTTGAGATCGATGTCCACCTTCCCAAGTCCCTGGGTGATATCGGTGTGGAAGTAGGTGCCCGGGTGTTTCTTTACGATCGAGGCGATGCTTTCGACATCATTTACCGCGCCGATCTCGTTGTTCACCTGCATGATCGATACCAATAAGGTATCGTTTCGCAGAGCATCTTTTACCATATCGGCAGTGATGTGGCCTTCCTCATCCGGCATCAGATAAGTCACCTCATAGCCGAAGTCTTCTTCAAGCTGTCTGAAGCTGTTGTAGGCAGAAGAGTGTTCGTAGATCGAAGTGATCAGATGTTTCCTTTCCGGATGTTTGAAACATAAGCCTTTGATCGCCAGCGAATTGGCTTCCGAAGCGCCGGACGTAAAAATGATCTCATCTCTCTTGACGCCCAGCATCTTTGCAATGAGATTGCGTGATTTCTCCTGCATATCATAAATAGCGACGCCGTCATCGTAAAGGGCATCGCTATTACAGTAGTATTCGTCTAACAGTTTTTTATATGTCTCCAGCACTTCCGGATGGACGGCAGTGGT
>JAZQIF010000048.1:0-3458 GCA_045540935.1 Erysipelotrichaceae bacterium
GTCAGAGAAGAGATCGACAAGCTCAAAGACAGACCCTGGCAATATTTCTGTGTCATCCCCGATCTCAAATCGACCGGTATCAAAGATGGCAAACGCTATATGGGTTGGGCAGCCGTCATCCGTGCCATCAATACCAAGGACGCCGTTACAGCCAAGTCCTACGAGATCCCGTATAAGACTTTATACAAGATCAGAGACCGCATCATCAAAGAAGTTCCGGGCATCAATAGAGTGCTTTGGGATTTCTCGGATAAACCTGTCTCTACGATCGAATGGGAATAAATACTAAAATGAAAAAGTCCTTTAAATAAGGGCTTTTTTGTTGGTCAGATCCTGTTGTGAGAAAGAATTGAGTCTCTACAGGATCTTTTTGGGACCCAGTTGAGATAATCTCCGGAACCCAGTGAGCCGGCCTTACCGGTGCCCTTGACTTCCCAGCCGCCCAGCAGATTTTCGCTGTCTTCGTTTGTAGTCAGGACATCGGCTACATTGATCTGATAGAAAGACAGAGGTCTGGCGTTGCCGTCAAGGTCTTCATAGATCGTGACGATGTACCATTCTCCCGGTTCGCCGATAACGGATCCGTATGCCAGGTAAGCGCGGTTCAGGCCGCTGACGACCTGTGTGGCGAGCACCCGGACCGCCGTATACTGTTCGCCGGTCAGCGCTTCCAAGGCCTTGTCAAAAGCCTGGGCATCCGGTTCGGAAAGTTCGATCCTGCCAATATCGGCAACGTTCCAATCGCCGTTGAGACTGAGGTTCGGAACGTAGGTAACGGTATAGACGTCGCCGTCCTTGATTGCGATGTTGCCGATGACGTCATTGATCGGATCCTCCACTCCGTCCGTAAGCTTGCAGATTGCCCAATAGCCATATTCATCGTTTCCGACTCCGTTGATCTTCGTCACATAACCTTCGCTATCCAGTTCATAGGTGAAGTCTCCGGCCTGTCCGAAATCATCAAACAGATCCTTCAGGGTATGTTTCTCCGGAACGGATGCCGCAACCCCGCCTTCTTTTCCGTCGACATCGCAGAGGCGCAGTTCGACGTTGATGTTTTTCTGACATGCGCTGAACATCACGCTCATCAGCAGTATCGCCAGCATCGTCAGTACTTTTTCAAGTTTTTCTTCATAATTGAAACTCCTCGCATTAATAAAGATTATAGGAGGTATGTTGCCTGTAGTCCAATATGCCGCCGGAATTCTTCACAGTACCTGCTGTTTTTTATCAACAAAACGGTTATATGCTAGAATGGAAACAGAGATCAAAACAAAAACAATATAATCTGTTGTGGCTTATTGCAGAGGAATGTGAAGACAGAAGTATGAAGAAGGAGGAGAACACATGATCTGTTTGCTGTATAATCCACTGGCGAATAATTCCAAGGGTGAGCAGGATGCGAGAGCCTGGGCAAAGGAAAACGGTGTCGAAGGAAAATTCGTAAACCTTTTGAATACGCCGGATATGCCGGGCTTTTTAAACGGTTTGGATCCAAACGACGAAGTCATTTTGACCGGCGGAGACGGAACGCTCAACCGCTTTGCGAACGATGTGTACGGTCAGGAGATCAAGGTACCCGTCTATTATGTAAAGTGCGGAAGCGGGAACGACTTTTTCCGCGACAACGAGAAGTACGCGAAAGACGGAAAGATCGAATTGAGACCGTTCCTGAAGGATCTTCCGCAGATCACGGTCAACGGCATCAGGAGGAGATTCCTGAACGGCATCGGATACGGCCTCGACGGCGAGACCTGTAAGGCGGGCGACATCCAGAAACTTCACTCGGACAAGCCGGTCAACTATACCAACATCGCCATCAAGCTCCTGCTGGGCGGTTATGAACTGAAAAAGGCTACGGTTACGGTCGATGGCGAGACCAACAGATACGAGAACGTCTGGCTGGCTTCCACGATGAAGGGCAGATTCTACGGCGGAGGACTGATGGTTGCGCCGGATCAAGACCGCTTCAACAAGGACGGAAGCGTATCGGTCGTGACCTTGTACAAGAAATCGCGTCTGGTGACCCTGATGCGTTTCCCTTCACTGAATAAAGGCGAACACGTGCTGAAAAAGGACTGGGTGACCGTCAAGAGAGGACATAAGGTGGAAGTTTCCTTCGACAAGCCTTGTGCACTGCAGATCGACGGCGACGTGATCGACAACGTGACATCCTATATCGTCGAAACGGGGGTCTAGGATGGAGCGGTACGATGTTGTCGTGATCGGTGCCGGCAACGGCGGCCTGGCTGCCGCATGCAAGATCCTGGGTGCAGGCAAGAGCTGCCTGGTCTGTGAGAAGCACAACATCCCGGGAGGCTTTGCGACGAGTTTTGTCCGGGGAAGATTCGAATTCGAGGCGTCCCTGCATGAATTCAACGGCATCGGTACACCGGAAGATCCGGGAAGCAGCAGGATCCTGTTTGAAGAACTGGGCGTTGCCGACAAGATAGAATGGATCCACCTGAAAGATGCCTATCATCTGATCAGCGAGAAGGAAGGCTATGATTTCATCATGCCTTTCGGCGAAGAGGCTTTCATCAAGGCTAACGGAAAACTTCATCCCGAAGGAGAAAGAAACGCAAGGGATTTTCTCGCTCTGGCAAAGCAGATCAGGGAAGCGATGGCCTATCTGAGCGAATCAAAGGGGAGACCGGATCCGCAGGTGATGCTGGAAAAGTATCCGGACTATCTTGCCTGCAGTTCCTACAGCGTGAACGAAGCCTTCGAAGCGCTGAAATATCCGAAGATCATCGTCGATAATCTGAACACCTACTGGTGCTATCTCGGTGCGGACGGAAACAACCTGAGCTTCCTGCACTATGCCAACATGATCTATTCCTATTTCGTGAAAGGTGCGGTGATCCCGAAATACCGTTCGCATGAACTGTCTCTGGCGTTTGAACAGCGCATCCACGAACTGGGCGGTGACATCTGGTTCAACAGCGAAGTCACGAAGATCCTGACCGATGAAAAGGGAAGCGTCTGCGGGATCGAACTAAAGGATGGCAGACAGATCAAAACGAGGCACGTCATTGCGGACATCTCTCCGCACGTGGTCTACGGAAAGCTGCTGGATAAAGTCCCGGCCAAAGCCAGAAAGCTGACCAACTTCCGCAAGCTGGGAGGCAGAGGATATACGGTCTATCTTGGCCTGAACAAGTCGGCACAGGAGCTGGGGCTCCGCGATCACAACTATTTCATCTATGATACCTGTGACAACGTAATTCAGTACGAATCGATGAAGAAGATCGGAAACACCGCCGCACAGGCGACGGTCTGTCTGAACAATGCCGATCCCGACTGTTCCCCTGAAGGCACCTGCATCATGTATATGACGACGCTGTTCATGGATGATGTCTGGAGCGGTGTCAGGGAAGAGGATTATTTCAAGGTAAAGAACCAGGTTGCCGGAAAGATGATCGAACGCTTCGAGAAGGCTACCGGGACAAGGATCA
>JAZQIF010000049.1:0-19824 GCA_045540935.1 Erysipelotrichaceae bacterium
CAGGGCATCATGAATTGGAAATATTACATCCCGCGCATCATGAAAGAAACACCGGACGCTGTCCTTATCCTGGAAGGCGTCACCGGACAGGATATTCAGCCATCGATCGAATTTATAAGGAGGATAGAAGATGGAACAGAGGATTGATCAGTATATCGATAAGTATTTGGGTTATTTCCAGCCATATAAGAAGGGTGTCTGGTGCTATGAAGACGGCATCCTGATGACAGCGATCTATGATATGTACAAAGTTACGGGCGACAAGAAGTATTTCGACTTCGTCTACAACTTCTATGACGGCATGATCGAAGAAGACGGGGTCATCAAGAATTATGAACCGGAAAAGTATTCCATCGATGATGTCTGTCCGGGTATCGGTCTGATGAAACTGTATCGCGACTGTCCGAAAGAAAAATTCAAGAAAGCACTCGATGAGATGTACGGACAGATGATGCACCATCCGCGTACCAAGGAAGGTTCCTTCTGGCACAAGCAGATCTATCCGAATCAGGTCTGGATGGATGGCATCTATATGGGCGTCTTATACATCGCGATGTATGCCAAGCAGTTCGGCATCGAAGAGACCAAGGAAGATGTCGATCATCAGTTACATACTTTAGTCAAGAGACTTTACGACGAAGACAGAAAGCTCTTCGTTCACGCCTATGATGAGGCAAAGGTCATGCAGTGGGCAGATAAGGAGACCGGCAAATCGCCGAACGTCTGGGCAAGAGCCTGCGGCTGGGTCATGATGGCTGCTGTCGATATCTATGAAGAACTGGGGCTTGATATCTGCAAGGACATTCTGGCCAAAGAGATCGAAGGTTTGAAGCCATACCTTGAGGATGGCATGTTATACCAGATCGTCGATGTCAGAAGAGAACACAACTACCTTGAGACATCCGGTTCGGTCATGATGGCCTATGCGATATTCAAAGGCAAGAGGCTCGGCATGATCGAAGATGATACTTTGGGCCATGAAGTCTTCGATACCGTACTGAAGAAGCAGTTTGACGGACGCAACTTATACAGCATCTGCCAGGTCGGCGGTCTTGACAACTATAAGAGGGACGGTTCCTTTGAATACTATATGTCAGAGAACATCTCGGCCAATGAAGTCAAGGGCGTTGCGCCGTTCATCATGGCATACAGTGAGGTATATTGATGAAGTTAGTCTGTATGGGCGATTCCACGATGCAGTATAACGATGAGACCACCTTCCCGCAGGTCGGCTGGCCTCAGGCACTGGAAGAGCTCTTGAATAAAGACGTACGTCTGATGAATTTTGCCAAGAACGGCAGGTCCACCAAGACGTTCATAGAAGAGGGACGTTTCGAAGATGCCCTCAGGTTCACGGACAAAGGTTCCATCGTTCTGATCGAGTTCGGTCACAACGATGAACATGACTATGATCCAAAGACGCATACCCGTCCGGACTATGAATATCACGATAATCTGACATTCATGGTCAATGAATGCAAGAAAAAGGGCGCGTATGTACTGTTATGCACACCGATCTATCGAAGGATGTTCTTACAAGACGGGACACTTGATCCCAAGTGTCATGCCGGCTATCAGGAAGCGATGATCCGTGTGGCAAAAGAGACCGGTGTGAATTATGTCGATCTTACTTCTCTGACCAAGAAGAAGATCGAAGAGACCGGCGCCGAAGAAGCAAAAGAATATTTCATGAATTTTCCTGCAGGCGTCTATGAGAATTATCCGGAAGGCAAAGCGGATAATACCCATCTGCGCATGAAGGGTGCACGCATGGTAAGAGATTTATTTATCGATGCAGTAAAAGAGGATCCTAAATTTAAGGAGTGTTTCCATGTTTAATGTCATTCATATTTCGCCGGTATCGGTAAGTTTCGAATCGGATGAAGATCGTCCCTATTACGCAGGAGAACCGTTTGACGTATGTGTCAACGGGAAATTCTGCCGCAGAGAAGACAGGAATGTTTTCACCGTATTCGGTTTGAATCCCGGTGAAAAGTATGAATTCGATATCGCCGGACAGAAGATCGATGTATCGACTTTGAAGGTCAATCGTCTACTCAGTGTTCTGGAGCACGGTGCTGTCTGCGATGGCAAGACCCTGGATACCGAAAAGATACAGGCCTTGCTGGATGAGTGCGATCATGACCTGATCGTCTTCCCGAAGGGCGATTACTATACCGGCCCTCTGAACATCCGTTCCAACACTTATCTGTATTTTGAAAAGGATGCCAATCTCATCGGTTCGTCCAACCGCTGGGATTATCCGATCATTCCTGCCTATAACGAAGACAAGTCGGCCGTCAATGCATCCTGGGAAGGGGAGCCCAATGACTCGTTCATGTCGTTGATCACTTCCTTTGATTCGGAGAACATCATGATCGTTGGCGAAGGAACGCTCAACGGCAATGCCGACAAGGGAGACTGGTGGGTCGACCACCGCACGATGCGCGGGGCATGGCGTCCGAACAACGTTTTCATCAACCGCTGTAAGAACGTGTCGTTCGTCGGCCTGAACATCATCAATTCGCCTTGTTGGAACTTACATCCGTTTTATTCGGAAGATCTCGATTTCATCGATCTGACTCTGCGTTCGATCCCGACGAGCCCGAATACGGATGGCTTTGATCCGGAGTCCTGCAGCAACATGCGTCTGTTAGGCACCCGTATCTTTGTGGGAGATGATTGCGTAGCGATCAAATCAGGCAAGAAGATCATGGCGGACAATTACTACCGTCCGACCGAGAACCTTGTCATACGCAACTGCTTCATGGGCGACGGACACGGCGGTGTGGTATTCGGTTCCGAATCCAGCTGCGGCATAAGGAATGTCGATGTCTCCCGATGCATCTTCAAGAATACGGACAGAGGACTTCGCATCAAGACCAAGAGGGGAAGAGGCAACAAGGCCAATATCGAAAACATCTCTTTTGACAACATCCTGATGGATGGGGTCATGTCCTGTCTTGTCGTCAACATGTATTACTACCTGTCCCATGATGAATACGATGATTATGCCGATTCCAAGGAATACAGGGAAGTTTCCGAAATGACACCGCACATTGGTACGTTCAACTTCAAGAACCTGAACTGTCTCAACACGAAGGTCTGCGCCGGTTATTTCTACGGTCTTCCGGAATCCAAGATCGACAAGATCATCTTAGACAACATCAACGTGACATTTGATAAGACATTTACCGACAAGGTCGCACCGGCAATGATCTACCAGTGTGAAAAGCTCAATAACGCTTCATTCTACTTCTACAATGTTAAAGAAGTTGAAACGCATGATGTCTTTGTCGAAGGCGAGAAATTCGAGTACTGAGTGAATTCTGAACAATAAAAAAACCATGTCAATTCATTTTCATGGCTTTTCATTGGAATATCAGTGTAAAATAAAAAATGTTAGAAAGCGTTTTCACATACGCTGAAGGGGATAGAAAGGAAAATTTTATGTCAAATTTGGTATTGAAAGATATAAACAAAATATATCCTAATGGTTTTCATGCGGTCCACAATTTCAATTTAGAGATCAAGGACGGTGAATTTATCGTCTTTGTCGGTCCTTCGGGATGCGGCAAATCGACGACATTAAGAATGATCGCGGGTCTCGAAGAGATCTCCAAGGGCGACTTTCTGATCAACGGTGTCCGAGCAAATGAAAAATCACCGGTTGAACGCGGGATCGCGATGGTCTTCCAGTCATACGCCTTATATCCTCATCTAACTGTATATGACAACCTGGCATTCGGTCTGACGCTGGAAGGAGTCGATGAAGACATCATCGATGAAAAGGTCCAGAAGACGGCTGCGATATTAGGTCTGCCGGACTACCTCGACAGAAAGCCGAAAGCATTGTCCGGCGGTCAGAGACAAAGAGTCGCTGTCGGCCGTGCGATCATCAGACAGGTCGATATCTTCTTAATGGATGAGCCTTTGAGTAACCTCGATGCCAAGCAGAGAGTCACGATGCGTTCCGAGATCACCCAGATCCACCGTTCAACGCATGCGACAACGATCTATGTCACACACGACCAGACCGAAGCTATGACGATGGCTGACCGTATCGTCGTCATGAAAGACGGCTATGTACAGCAGATCGGTTCGCCGGAAGAATTATACTTCGATCCGTGCAACCTCTTCGTCGCCGGTTTCATCGGTGAACCGCCGATGAACTTCATCACCGGTACGATCAAGGGCAACGAGATCACATTCGATAAGAACGATAACAAGTTCGATGTCTCCAAGACGGGATATCAGCTTTCCGATAAGGATGTCTACTTCGGCTTCCGTCCGGAGAACATCTCGATGCATCCGGTAGAGAACGCATACAAGATCCACGCATTGGCTACTTTGACCGAGATGCTTGGCGATTCCACCAACATCTACATCGAGATCGGCGGTGATACTGTCATCTTAAAGGTCGATCCGCACGATGCACCGAAGATGGATGAAGAATTTGACTTCTATCTGCCTTATGAGAAGGTCTATCTCTTCGACAAGGAAAGCGAATTCGTCTTCAAAAAGAAGTAATCCATGAGCTTCAAGCAGTATCGCAGCATCGATCTGATCCTGTTTGTCATCATGTACGGCGTTTGCGAATATCTGGCGATCAAGGCCGCGACGGTATGGTTTGATGAACCGTATTCGATCTCGATCATGTTGCCGATGTTGGCGATCGTGATGATGCGCTGGGACAGGTACAGTATCATCCATGCGGTAGTTTATGCCTTGTTGTTCGTATATTTTCAATCAGGCAGTTTAACCCAATACTTCATATATCTGATCGGCAATCTGGGATTTATGCTGCTGCTGGTATATATGAAGAAAGTCACAAAAGATAAGATACGGGCCACTTTCTTCGGTTCGCTCAGCTATCTGCTGATCGGATTCCTACTGATGGAGGTGTTCCGCGGACTGGCGTCGATGCTCATAGCGGGGAAAGACGCCGGTGTCATATTTACATTTATCATGACGGACATGTTGTCACTGGTGTTTGCCATACTGGTGATCATCATCGTCCGAAGGATCGATGGCTTGTTCATCGATCAGAAACAATATTTGATGCAACTGAATTCTCAAGAAGAAAGAATAGATGGAGGATGGCAAGATGAATGATGAATATCTGGTTTATAACGAAGAGCTGAAACGTTATGAACTCGATCCTGAACAAGCGGTCAGGGACGACGTTGAGAAGAATCGCTGGAAACTCAACTGGCAGCTGATCGTGAAAGACTGGCGTCTGTATGTGATGCTGATCCCGATGATCTTAGTATTCCTGTTTTGGAGATACCTGCCGATGTATGAACTGCTTGGCTGTTTCAAGATCACCGAAGTAGGTAAGAAGGTTGCCGAGATGAAGTGGTGCGGATTCGCAAACTTCAAACTGCTGATGTTTGGCACTTCTACCCAGACATCTTCGTTCTGGATGGCGTTCAGAAACACGTTCTTACTGAGCTTCTATGGCTTACTGTTCGGTTTCCCGATGCCGATCATCCTGGCTTTGTTCTTCAATGAGATCAAGTCGGATATCTTAAGAAGTATCTATCAGGTATTGACGTACTTGCCAAAGTTCATGTCGACCGTCGTCATGACGACCTTGGTCACCATGTTGCTGAAACAGGGTGACTTGGTCTCCGGTACAGGTATCGTTTCCCTGGCTCTGGCAAAACTGGGCATCATCTCCAAAGAAGCTGCCGATGCAGGTCTCTTGAACAATCCGAACTTCTTCCGTGCGATCTATCAGATCTCCGGTATCTGGGAAGGTGCGGGTTATGACTCCATCGTCTACTTCGCTGCGATCATCGCCGTATCTCCGACTTCCTACGAAGCCGCACAGATCGACGGTGCCGGCAAGATGGCACAGATGAGATATGTCGTTATTCCTTGTATCTTATCGACTGTCGTCATCATGCTGATCAACCGTATCGGTTCGCTGTTGTCCATCGGCTATGAAAAGGTCATGCTGTTATACAGAGCAAATACATTCGTAACGGCCGACGTCGTATCGACATTCGCATATCGTCTGGGTCTCGAGGGCGGCTCGCAGGCTATCGCTTCCGCAGCCGAAATGATCAATAACATCACCGGTATGATCTTAGTCATCGGTGCGAACTCGATCGCCAGAAAAGCATCCGACGTATCGCTCTACTAGGAGGTTAGAATATGAAACGTAAACTTGAAACAAGTGAATTGATATTCAAAATTCTGTCTTACACCTTCTTAACGATATTCTCACTGGCTTGTCTGTATCCGTTCATTTACGCGGTAAGCTCATCCATTTCCGGTGCGCATGCCGTTGACTATAACGAAGTCATCCTGTTCCCGAAGGATATCCAGTTCGATGCCTTCTCCTCGATCTTCCATAACAACCAGTTCTGGAACGCTTATACCAATACGCTGTTCTTAACGGTCTATGGTACGATCTGGGCGATCGGCGTTTCGATCCTTGGCGGTTATGCACTGTCAAAGAAGAGATTGTTATTCAGATCAGGCTTCAACTTCTTCTTGGTCTTCACGATGTGGTTCTCTGCCGGTATCGTTCCGCAGTACCTGAACTACTTGCAGACACAGAAGGTATTCGCAGCTGTCGGTATCACCGATGTCAAATGGCTGATCGTCATCGCCATGGGTATGGCTGCCATGAATATCATCTTATTGAGAAACGCATTTGAAGGCGTCTCTTCCGAGATCGAAGAGGCCGCCATCGTCGATGGTGCAACGGAATTCCAGGTATTGACGAGAGTCTATATCCCGATGTCCCAGTCAACGATCGCTACCGTTGCATTGTTCTTCGGTATCTCCAGATGGAACGGTTACCTCTGGGCAAGACAGATGATCGCTGCTTCCGGCTCACCAAACGAACAGCCGTTGCAGGTCTTCATCCGACTCTTACTTGAAGACTACACCAACCTGGAAACGCTGGCGTCTTGGACTGCTCCATATTCGCCGAACTCCGCGATCTATGCGCTGATCATCGTTGCGATCATCCCGATCTTAGTTATTTATCCTTTCATCCAGAAATATTTCGCTAAAGGCGTAAATATGGGCGGTGTCAAGGAATAAATATAAATTTTTCAAGGAAAGGAAGAAAAATGAAAAAAACACTTAAAGTACTTGTTCTTCTGCTCGCCATGATGCTTACTTTGGTAGGCTGCTCTGGCGGCGGTAACAACGGCGGCGGCGGCGAAGCTGCTCCTGCAGAAGACACGACTCCGGCTGCTGCTTTAGAGTATGCAGAAGGAACAGAACTCAGAGTTGCCGCAGGTTATAACTCTGACAAGACCGGTATCAGCTTCACGAACGCTGATGTCACTGGTTCCGGTATCACACTTGCTGACGGTAAGACTTACCAGACAGGCGATTTCAAGCCGACTTGGCAGCACTTATCTGAGCTGTTAGGAATCACTTTCATCGATAAGTATTCCGGACAGGGCACTTCCAAGGAATTCCCGGTTTGGGAAAACCAGTTAGACCAGGTCGACATCGTTGCCGGTACTGCTGCTGCGCTCAATGCTGCAGGTGCTGAAGGCAAGCTTGTCAACTTAGGCGATTACCTCGATCAGATGCCTAACTTCAAGGCTTTCTTACAGGAAAACCAGATCGCCAGATTATCCATCACCGGCAGCACTGAGACCGGCGCGATCTACTTCTCTCCTTATTTCGATGGTAACGATGATATCGAAAGAATGCCTCTGATCAGAGCTGACTTCGTCAGGACTTTACTGGATACAGACGGTTACAAAGGCGCTAACAGACCTTTAGCTGACTATGTCTACCAGCCATATGCTGCTGAAAACTACACTGTCGATGCTCTGACAGCTGACGGTACAGGTGTTCAGACCATCACTAAGAACGTTGCCGGCGAAAACAACATCATCGCTAAGATGAATGCTCAGCCTTTAACAGGTGATGAAGCTGTCGCTATGTTCCAGGAATACATCGATACGACTTATGCAGGTGTCTACGCTAAGAGATCTGACCTCTTCTTAGGTTATGATGCAGCCTGGGACGCTGATGAAATGGTCGCATTATTGAGATGTGCTGTTGCTTCATTGAATGACAATGACGGCAACCCGATCTCCGGCTTATACTCCAGAGAAACTTCCAACCTCCAAAGAGAGATTGACTTAACTCGTTTCGCCGGTCATCTGTTCGGTGCTAGAGGTATGGAATCCAGACAGGATTACTTATACTTCGACAAAGACGGTAACTTACATGACGGCCGTCAGGAAGAAGCTTCTTACTTAGCAGTTGAAAGACTCAACAACATGGCTAAGGAAGGCCTGATCGTTTTATCAGGTGAAGCTAACTCCAAGAACTATCTTGAAAAAGATGCAGGCTTGATGTCTTATGACTACAACCAGACGCAGACCATCATGAACAACACTGTTCTTGATACTGCGGCTGGCGAAGAATATGTCGTCATCATGGATCCGGTCGCTAAGTGGAACGACGGTACAGGTGATGCTTGGTTCAGATTTGCTGAATCCTGGAGATCTGTCAAGACCGATGGTTGGGCTATCACTATGGCCGGTGCCGGTGCTGATACCAACAAGCTGAACGCTGCTCTTACTCTGATCGACTACGCATTCGGCGTACAGGGTCAGATCACGATGTCCTATGGTCCGGATGCCTTCATCAAGGTCAAGGATGCTTCCGTCGAAGTCAAGACTTGGGATGACGTTGCCAAGAAGTATGAAACATTCAACTTCAACGGCAAACAGATGCCGGTCGTTGCAGACGCTACATTTGCTGAGTGCCAGAACTTAACTGGCGGTAACTACACCAACTACGCAAGACAGTACTTAGGTTCTACCCTCAACGGTTTCCCGAAGTCCCAGGCATTTGAATACCAGATGACTTCTGAGATCGGTAAGAAGGGTGCTGCTATCTTATCTGCTGCCATCGAAAAGGGCGTCTTAAGACATCCGCTTCTCGCTGTCAACACCGAAAACATGTGGTACACTTCTGTTCCGACTGTCTTACCGACAACTGCTGAACAGTCCAACACTCTGTCAAGCTATGCTGACTTAGTCAACAACTTCCAGTCCGCCAAGGGCGGTGTCTCCATCTTCTACGATCTGTTGAAGGATGGTTACGGCTCAATGGCTGGTGCTGAAAACAATGCTGCTGGTTATGCAGACTTCGTTAAGAACAACTGGTCCGGTGCTGCTTACCTGATGATCAAGCAGTCTCAGTGGAATCAGTTAAAGGCTTATTACGACACGATCAAATAATTTAATCTTATTCGATTAAAACCGACCCTGGGGCTGCCTGCAGTCCCAGGGTACATACCTGAGAGGTGATACTATGTTCAAACCACAAATGAAATTTCAAAAGATCCTATTTCCCGTACTGATAGCTTTATCAGGTGTCGTTTTTGTATATTCGCTGGGTATCATGACTGACATGTATGGTCTGTATCAGACTCAGGCTTTAGGCGGTGTGACCGGATCTCAGATCTTCTATGATATGCAGGGCTACAACCACAATATGGTCCTGATCTCGATCGCTCTGATCCTGGTCGGCTGTCTGCCGTTCGTATTTGCTTCCAACACCAGAAGAAAATACTACACAGGCAATACGGTTGCTACCTACGTCCAGGCTGCGGCTTTGGTAGGTACGGCTGCATATCTGATCATTAATTGCTTAAAATACAGGTCACAGTTCCTCAACACCGTTGATTTCGAAATGTACAAAATGATGGCTGAAACCATGAGCTTCATTTACAGTGAATCAACATTCTTTTTCGATGCGGGGATCATTATAGCCTTACTGCTGATCGCGGGTGCGGCTGCAGTTGTCTATAACTTAACTTGGAAAAATAAACTAGTAAAGCAGGAAGATGCAATATTGAAGGGAGAAACGATCAATGGATAAAGACAGAATCAAACTTGACAGGATGCGTTATGTCAAAGACAACATGCCTTCCAACTTTGCAATATTGGCTATCGTCTTTGATGTGCTTTACTTCGTTTTAATCTATAAAATCAACAATGAATTCTTCTACAACTTCCTGATCGGTGTATCGATCATCGTCAATCTGCTGTTCATGCTCTTTGGCTTCTGGTCATCGATCGAAGTGAAGAACTATCACGGTAAATTCGGATACTTCATGATCGCACTTGGTGTCGTGCAGATCATCCGTATCTTCATATATCCGATGAGAGCTCATGCGACAACGTATCTCGGACCGGAAGGCGAAATGGCAGTCATGAACAATTCGCAGTTCCTGCGTTCGATCGTCTACCTTGTTGCGGCAGCTGCCTTCATGATCGTCGGCGGTCTCATGAGCATCAGAAATTCCAAGACCTTACAGAACTATCTTGAATCTGTAGAGAAGAAATAGAAGGGGAGATAATTATGGCAAGTCTATCATTACAACATATAGATAAGATCTATGACAATAATGTCCAGGCCGTCTATGACTTCAATATGGAGATCAATGATGGTGAATTCATCGTCTTAGTCGGTCCGTCAGGATGCGGTAAATCTACGACTTTGAGAATGGTCGCAGGTCTTGAAGATATCTCGAACGGTAAATTATATATCGACGGCAAGGACTGCACACAGCTCCCTGCAAAAGACAGAGATATCGCAATGGTCTTCCAGAACTACGCTCTGTATGGCCATATGACGATCTATGAAAACATGGCATTCTCTCTGATGCTGGCCAAGGAAGACAAATATGTCATCCATGAAAAGGTCATGGCAGCAGCGGAGATCCTCGGTCTGACACAGCAGCTCAACAAGAAGCCAAACCAGCTCTCCGGCGGTCAGAGACAGCGTGTCGCCATGGGCCGTGCGATCGTCAGAAATCCGAAGGTCTTCTTATTCGATGAACCTCTGTCAAACCTTGACGCAAAACTGAGAGGTTCCACGAGAAGAGAGATCAAATTATTACACAAGAGATTAGGCACGACGATGATCTATGTCACACACGACCAGACCGAAGCCTTGACGCTTGCGGACCGTATCGTATGTATGTCTATGGGTCATGTTCAGCAGATCGGCACTCCGTTAGAGCTGTACGATCATCCGAAAAACCTCTTCGTTGCATCCTTTATCGGTCTTCCGCCGATGAACTTATACAACCTGAAGAAGGAAAACGGTAAGTTCTATGTCGAAGGCATCGAAACGAACCTTCCTGCAAGAGTCACGGAAGCTGCCAACAAGTCAGATAAGAACGAATTCGTCTTAGGTATCCGTCCGGAAGACATCCATCCAGGTGATGACTATGTCCTGGATGTCAACCTCAACGAAAACACCGGTCACTTCACGCTGACACACGGTAAACTGTTCGGCAAGACATCCTGTGCGAAGTTCAGAGACTGGCAGAGATTCAAAGTCGGTGACCAGGTAAAGGTCAAGTTCGACGAAGACAGGATCCATCTGTTTGACGCTGAAAGCACAGAAGCGATTATTTAGGAGGAACAATAGAATGGCTGAAGAAAAGAAAAACAAAGGATTTGCAGAATCCAAGCGTAAATTTATTGTTTCACTCAAGAAAAGACCGCACAATATCCCGCTTTGCATGATGGCGATCGCCTTCATCGTATATTCTTTCAATCTTACGAAAGTATCCAATACGACAGCTGTCGTCAACCGGACTTACATGGGATTATGTGAATTCGTGATCATGCTGTTCTCGATCCTGGCATTCGTTGCCTTCCTGAACGCATTCCCTAAGAGACAGAAGCCGATCTTACCGATGGTCATCCTGCTTTATCTGCTTGAGGCTGTCGTTGCGATCGCTGATGTCGTTTACTTAGGCAAGATCGCAGAAGGTCTGCAATCCATTCAGATCAATGCTTCCAGACAGTTCATCCCGCAGGCACAGTCGATGCTGACGATCCATATCGTTTTAGTTGCGATCTCGATCGTTCTGATCGCTCTGATCCCGGTCATCGGCAAGGCTCTCAGCAAGATCGATACTTCCATTGCGATCGCAGAGAACGAAGATGTCTCGATCGAGCTCGTCTCGGATGATGATGGCGAAACAGCTCGTTCCAGCGGCAAGCGCCACGAAAACGAAAACTAATCATTTAGCAATTATGTCAAAAAAGAAAAACAAAGAGATCCCTCAGGCTGAAAAGGACTATTATAAGCTGAAAACGGACGCGGTAGACAGACTGGCAGAGGCCAATAAGGGCAATGCCAGGAAGGTATCGGATCAGGAACTGAATCAGTATAAAAGTTCGAAATTAGGTTCGATCCCTGTTTGGGTAAAAGCCTTATTCATTAAATTCTGGTTCGCGGGAGCTGTTTGTTTTTTCTTTTACTGGGGGCTTTCGATCTATCTGCCGAACTGGCTGGACCAGATGTTTGTGTTCGGTATTGGTCTGGGCATCGTGACGGATCTGCTTACCTCCAATGTTCTGAAATTCATCAGCGGTGACGATAAGGAATACTATCCGTACATCATGTTTCCTTCGGGCAAATATTGGACGTTCTTTGCCAATATCATCTATGCCTTCGTCCTGCTGGCTCTGACGATCGGATTCTACTGGCTGATCCATGCCAATGTCGAACCGATCCTCTTCGGGATCATCTATACGGCCTTCGATATGCTGTTCATCAAGGCCAAGGATCTGCTTATCGAAAAGGTCTTTCATAAGGATGGACCTGTTGGAAAGGGGAAATGATGTCTAAAAAAGTAGTCGCTTTTGGCGAGATCATGTTAAGACTGACACCTCCGGATTATACGACGATATCGGAGGCTAAAAACTTCATCGCGAATTACGGCGGTGCTGAAGCAAACGTACTGGTCTCTCTGTCACACCTTGGCAATGAGACCGACTTCCTGACCAGAGTGCCGGACAACCAGCTGGGTGAATCGGCCATCATGCATCTGAAAAGACATGGTGTCGGTACCGATCATATCTTAAGAGGTTCTTCCAACCTGGGCATGTACTTTGTCGAAACAGGCTTCGGCGGACGTCCTTCCAAGGTCTTATACAACCGTGCCCATTCAGCCATCACCAGGATCGGCATCGACGATCTGGATTACGACGAGATATTCAAGGATGCGGAATGGTTCCACATGTCCGGTATCACGCTGGCGATCCATGAGAAGTGCCGCAATGTCGCCTTCAAGTGTCTGGAAGCCTGTGAGAAGTATGGTGTCAAAGTCTCCTTTGACTTCAACTACCGTTCAAAGCTCTGGACCATCGAAGAAGCCAGACCGCATTTCCAGAAGGCGATCAAATATGTCGACGTCTTATTCGGAAACTTCTTCGATATGAATACGATGCTTGAGATCCCTGTCGATCCCAATCTTGAGACACCGGAAGAAACACGTCTGGATGTCGCCAAGAAGCTGATGGATCAGACAAGAGTCAAATACGTCTTCGGTACCGACAGGATCGTCCATACCGCGACCGACAACTCGCTTTCCAGCTATTGCATCCGCAAGGATGGCATCTGCTTCAAAGAGGGACCGATCCGCTTCTCGATCTATGACAGGATCGGCGGCGGCGACGCATTCTCGAGCGGTATCATCCACGGCCTTCTGAAAGACTATGACAACCCGAAATATGCCTTGAAATTCGGTCTTGCGACTTCGGTACTGAAACACACCTTATATGGCGATGCTTCCGTATTATCGGAAGACGAAGTCCTCGAATTCATGAAAACGAACGGCAACGCAGCTGTACAAAGATAGGAGAAAAATATATATGAAAGAATTCATGGGAAAAGATTTTCTTTTGAGCAATGAAACGGCGAAGCATCTTTATCACGACTATGCCGCAAAGATGCCGATCATCGACTATCACTGCCACATCTCTCAGAAGGAGATCTACGAGAACAAACAGTTCTCAACGATCACCGAAGTCTGGCTCGGCGGTGACCACTACAAGTGGAGACAGATGAGAGCCAACGGCATCGATGAGAAATACATCACCGGCGATGCTTCCGATTTGGAAAAGTTCAAAGCTTGGGCTAAGACACTTTCTCATCTGATCGGCAACCCTTTATATCACTGGTCACACCTGGAACTTCAGAGATACTTCGGTATCTATGAACCTCTGACGGAAGACAATGCGGAAGAGATCTTCAATAAGTGCAACGAAGTCTTAAAGACGCTCACCGTCCGCAAGATCCTGGAAGACTCCCATGTCAATATCATCTGCACGACCGATGATCCGGCAGACGATCTGGCGATCCATAAACTGCTCGCGGAAGACGAGACGATGAAGACCAAGATCGTTCCTTGTTTCAGACCGGATAAGGCCAACAACATCGAAAAGGTCGATTATCTGGACTACATCGCAAAATTAGAGAAGGTCTCCGGCAAGAAGATCGCTTCCTTCAAAGATCTGTGTGATGTCATCGATTCCCGTATCGATTTCTTCGGTTCCATGGGCTGTAAGGCATCTGACCACGCCCTTGAATACGTCATGTATGAACCGGCCAGCGAAGAAGAGACCGAGGCGATCTTTGCCAAGAGACTCTCCGGCGGCTGCGTCAGCAGAAAAGAAGAACTGCAGTTCAAGACGGCCTTCATGAGACACTTAGGTTCCGTCTATACGAAGAAGGGCTGGGCGATGCAGTTGCACTACGGCTGCAAGCGTGACAACAACAAGGCGATGTTCGACAAACTGGGACCGGATACAGGTTTCGATACGATCAACAACTATGCCCCATCTTCCCAGATGGCAGACTTCCTCAACTCTTTGAACGTTGAAGGAAATCTTCCTAGGACGATCATCTATTCCCTGAACCCGGCCGACAACGCAGCGATCGTCACGACGATCAACTGCTTCCAGGGCGACGGCATCAGAGGAAAGCTGCAGCAGGGTTCCGCCTGGTGGTTCAATGATCACAAGATCGGCATGCAGGAACAGATGCAGACTCTGGCAAACGACGGCATGCTGGCAAACTTCGTCGGTATGCTGACAGACTCCAGAAGCTTCCTGTCTTACACGAGACACGAATACTTCCGCAGGATCTTATGCGATTTCATCGGCACACTGGTTGAAAATGGCGAATATCCGAATGATGAGAAGTTACTGAAAGAGATCGTTGAAGACATTTCTTACAACAATGCCGTAAATTATCTCGGTTTCAATGATTAATCATCAGGGAAAAGAATATAAAAACTTCAAGGACATCCTGGCTCTTATTCCTGAGGATAACAGTCAGGAAGTCCTGATCGATCTTGAAGGACAGGAGATCAATGAACAGGTCGTCATCGATAAGTCATATGTGACGATCGCAAACGGAACGTTCCGTTACGGCCTGAAGGCCTATGAGATCCTGGAAGACGGCTTCAAGAGAGGGACCTTCCGTACGTATTCGGTCTTCGTTGATGCCGATCATGTCACATTCCATAACATGAAGGTATATAACGATGCCGGTTATCATGACGGACAGGCGATCGCATTGATGATCGACGGGGATGATTTCTACGCAAAGGATTGTATGATCTCATCCTACCAGGACACCTTGTTCCTGGCACCGCTTCCCGACAAGGAATATGAATACAGAGGATTTGACGGACCTCTGAAGGAAAGAGAAAGAAGATATCGTGAGGCGATCTTCGAACATTGCCTCATCGAGGGTTCGATCGATTTCATCTTCGGCGGCGGCATGGGCTATCTGCATGACTGCGAGATACGCTCAAGAAACATTGGAAAGCCGATCAACGGCTTCGTCTGTGCGCCAAACACCCCGAAAGGGGAAGACTATGGCTTCATATTCGATGAATGTCACTTCACAAGTGAGGCCGACATGAAAGATTCCGTCTATCTGGCAAGACCATGGCGAAACTATGGAAAATGTTTTATCGCCAACAGCAAACTGGAAGACCATATCCGCAAGGAAGGCTTCCACGACTGGGACAAGCCGGATGCCCATGAAAGCACTGTGTTCATGGAGTACAATAACTGTAGTGCCGATACGACCAAGCGTGTCGATTGGCTCAAACAGGTCACATTGAAAGACCTGGACTATATTGATTCATTAAGGAGGAGAAAAGATGAACGAGATTTGTAAGAAGATCCATGATATCGGTATCGTGCCGGTAATCGCTTTGGATCGCGTTGAAGATGCTGCCCCTCTGGCAAAGGCTCTTTGCGCAGGCGGTCTGCCTGTTGCCGAAGTCACTTACAGAACTGCAGCAGCGCATGATGCGATGATCGAGATGAGAAAGGCTTGCCCGGATATGATCATCGGTGCAGGTACTGTCCTGAACAGGGAACAGGTCGATTCTGCGATCGATGCCGGTGCGGAATTCATCGTATCACCTGGTACCAATGCCGATACGATCGCATATTGCCAGGAAAAGAACATTCCGATCCTTCCTGGTACTGCCAATGCCGCAGACCTGGAAACTGCTTCTGCCTTTGGTCTGGAAGTCGTCAAATTCTTCCCGGCTGAACCTCTTGGCGGCTTAAAGATGATCAAGGCACTTTCTGCTCCGTACAATAAATTAAAATTCATGCCGACCGGCGGTATCAAAGAATCCAATGTCAACGATTACCTGAATGATCCGGTGATCCTTGCCTGCGGCGGTACCTGGATGATCGACAAGAAGGCCATCGAAGCCGGCGATTTCAAGAAGATCGAAGAACTGACCAGAGGCGCTGTCAAGGCGATGCTGGGCATCAAGATCAAACACATCGCTGTCAACGAAGAAAACGGCAACGGTCTTGAACTGGCTAACCAGTTTGCGAAACTCTTCGGCGGCGAAGTCAGAGAGACTTCCAAGGGCTGGTTCGGTTCTGATTTCGTAGAAGTCATGTCCGCAGCCAAGGCAAAGGGCAAACACGGCCATATCGCAGTCGGTGTCAACAATGTCGACCGTGCAAAGAGATACTATGAATCATTAGGCTACACATTCGATGAATCTTCTGCCACTTATGATGAAAAGGGCAACATGAAGTTCATTTACTTTACAGAAGAGATCGGTGGATTCGGTATCCATCTTACAAAATAACAAAGGAGACAAAAAAGAATGAAAGTTGTAACAATGGGCGAGATCATGCTGAGATTGTCGACACCGGGAAACTCACGTTTCGTACAGTCCGACAGTTTTGATGCATGCTACGGCGGCGGCGAAGCGAACGTTGCTGTCTCTCTGGCTAACTATGGCCACGAAGCTTATTTCGTTTCAAAAGTTCCTGCACATGAGATCGGCCAGTGCGCGATCAATGCATTAAGAAAATACGGTGTCCACACCGAATACGTTGCCAGAGGCGGCGAAAGACTCGGCATCTATTACCTTGAGACCGGTGCTTCCATGAGACCTTCCAAGGTCATCTACGACAGAGCGCATGCTGCTGTTGCCGAAGCAACTCCGGAAGACTTCGATTTCGATAAGATCTTCGAAGGCGCTGACTGGTTCCACTGGTCAGGCATCACTCCGGCCATCTCCGATCAGTCCGCCAAGAACCTTGAACTGGCTCTGATCGCTGCCAAGAAGGCAGGCGCAACGGTCTCCGTTGACCTCAACTTCCGTAAGAAATTATGGACTTCCGAAAAGGCGATCTCGATCATGAGACCTCTGATGAAGTATGTCGATGTCTATATCGGTAACGAAGAAGATGCAGAACTCTGCTTAGGTTTCAAACCGAAATCCAATGTCGAAGCAGGCCAGACCGATGCTGAAGGCTACAAAAAGATCTTCAAGCAGATGGCAGAAGAATTCGGCTTCAAATATGTCATCTCTACACTCAGAGAATCTTATTCCGCAACCCACAACGGTTGGAAAGCTCTGATCTACAACGGCAAGGAATTCTATGAATCCAAGCATTACGACATCTTCCCGATCATCGACAGAGTCGGCGGCGGCGATTCCTTCTCCGGCGGTGTCATCCACGGTTTACTGACGATGGACAACCAGGGTGACGCTCTTGAATTCGCAGTTGCAGCTTCCGCTTTGAAGCACACGATCCCGACAGACTTCAACCTCGTTTCCGAAGCAGAAGTCAAGGCTCTGGCAGGCGGCGATGCTTCCGGCCGTGTTCAGAGGTAAGTCATGGCAGAATTCTCAATGAATGATTTCCGTCTGGATGGCAAGGTAGCTTTGGTTACCGGTGCTACCGATGGTATCGGCTTTGGCATGGCGTTAGGTCTTGCCAAGGCCGGCGCAAAGATCGCTTTCAATGGCAGAAGCCAGGAAAAGATCGATGCAGCTGTCGCAAGATACAAAGAGAACGGCGTCGAAGCCAAGGGCTATGTCTGCGATGTCACGGATGAAGAAGCGGTCAAAGTCCTGGTAAAGACGATCGAAGAAGAACTCGGTGTCATCGATATCCTGATCAACAACGCAGGTATCATCAAACGTATCCCGATGACGGAAATGAGCGTCGAAGACTTCCGCAAAGTCGTCGATACCGACCTCAATGCACCGTTCATCTGCGCTAAGGCGGTCATTCCGGGCATGATCGAAAAAGGTCATGGCAAGATCATCAACATCTGTTCGATGATGTCGGAACTCGGAAGAGAGACAGTCTCCGCTTATGCTGCCGCAAAGGGCGGTCTGAAGATGCTGACCAGAAACATCTGTGCGGAATACGGCCATGCCAATATCCAGTGCAACGGTATCGGCCCGGGTTATATCGCAACTAAACAGACAGCACCGTTAAGAGAACCGCAGGCGGATGGTTCAAGACATCCGTTCGACCAGTTCATCATCGCCAAGACTCCGGCAGAGAGATGGGGCGAAGTCGAAGACCTGATGGGTCCGGCGGTCTTCCTCGCATCGGATGCGTCCAACTTTGTCAACGGTCATATCTTATACGTCGATGGCGGCATCCTTGCCTACATCGGCAAACAGCCTTGATCGTAATATTCAGATCTGAAAGCGAAGTGCAAACTTCGCTTTTTTCTTTTGCAGTATATATGAAATGAAGGTAAATGTTAAAATGTAGATATGTTGATGCTGCGTGATCTGATCATTATCGCTTCGATCCCGTTTCTGACTTCGGTCATCCTTTTTCTGGTCTTTCATAACCGCCGTAAGGTGGAGTTTTCTTATAAGAATCAGCAGATCATTGCCGGCGTGGTATTCGGTCTGGCCGCGATCATCGCCACCGAGTTCGGTGTCGATATCGAAGGAACGATCGTCAACACCAGAGATGCGGCACCTTTGTGTGCAGGTCTGATCTTCGGACCGTATGCAGGTATCATTTCCGGTATCATAGGCGGCGTGGAACGCTGGTTTTCTGTTATCTGGAATCACGGTTACTATACCCGTCTGGCTTGCACGATTTCGACGATCCTGACCGGTTTCATTGCGGCATTTTTAAGAAAGAACATCTTCGATGACAAGATCGCCGATTGGACATTGGCTCTTTATACCGGTGTCTTCTGCGAGACTTTGCACATGGTCATGATCTTTATGACCAACGCCAGTGATATCACAACGGCATTCAATTACATCCGCATCTGTTCACCGCCGATGATCCTGATCAACGCACTGACCGTATCTTTTTCCTGCTTCATACTGCGGATGATGGAAAGGGATATCGAAGGCAAAGAATTCATTCCGACCATCGCTTTCCAATACCAGCGTTCTTTGATCCTGATCGTCATTCTGGGTTTTGTCCTTACTTCCGCTTTTACCTATGCCGTACAGCGGCAGGTCTCGATCATCAATACGTTCGAAATGATGCTGTTGAATGCATCGGACTCTTATAACGACGTGATGAGCCAGGTCCGTTCGGAACACTTGCGTATCACCAGAGAGATCGCCGAAGACTATTCCTATGATCTTAAGGGGCAGGATGCGGCATGGCTTGCGGATTATTACGGAGTTTCCGAAGTCATGATCGCCAATAAAGACGGAAACGTCATCGATTCCAATCATGCCGGTCATAT
>JAZQIF010000050.1:0-2975 GCA_045540935.1 Erysipelotrichaceae bacterium
GGGCTTTGCCTGTTTCGAGAAACTGCTCAATGAGCTGCATCCGAAATTCTGGCTCTATGGCCACGTTCACTTGCGATACGATTACCGTTTGAAGCGTATAATCGAACATAAGGAGACGCTGATCATCAACTGCAATACAAAATATGAGATCACCTACTAAAGACATCAATATCGCCTACATCGGCGGCGGTTCCAGGGGCTGGGCATGGACCTTCATGACCGACCTTTCTTTGGAACCGGAGCTCTCCGGGACGATCCGTCTTTACGACATCGACCACAAGGCTTCCAAGATCAACGAGAAGATCGGCAACGATCTGAAGAAAGACAAAAAATGTAAGTCGAACTTCACCTATCGCTCCGTCAATACCCTGAAGCAGGCGCTGAACAAGGCAGACTTCATCGTCATCTCGATCCTGCCGGGGACTTTTGACGAGATGGAATCCGACGTCCATGCCCCAGAGCAGTATGGCATCTACCAGTCGGTCGGCGATACGGCCGGTCCGGGCGGTTATATCCGGGCATTACGCACCATCCCAATGTTCATCGAGATCGCTAGTGCTATTAAGGAATATGCCCCGAATGCCTGGGTCATCAACTATACCAATCCGATGTCCTTGTGTGTCAAAACTCTATATGAGACCTTCCCTGAGATCAAGGCCTTCGGCTGCTGCCACGAGGTCTTCAATACCCAGGAAGTCCTGGCTTCGATCGCCTCCGATGAACTGGGCATCCCAAATATCAAAAGGACCGATCTTTATACCAATGTCATCGGTATCAACCACTTCACCTGGTTCACCAAGGCTTCCTATAAGGATATCGATCTGTTCCCGATCTACGAGAAATACATCAAAAAGCACTTCAAAGAAGGCTATGAATTCACTTCCGATAACTGGATGAATTCCTACTTCAGCTGTGCCCACAGGGTCAAATTCGACCTCTTCCGGAAATATCACAACATCGCTGCCGCAGGAGACCGCCATCTGGCGGAATTCATGCCTGGTGATATCTATCTCAAAGATCCGAAAACCGTCGAAGAATGGAAGTTCACTCTGACCCCCGTCTCCTATCGCAAGAACGACCTCAAGGAAAGACTTGCCCGTTCCAAGCGCTTATATGAAGGAAAAGAAAAGATCAGGCTGGCATCCACCGGCGAAGAAGGCGTACAGCTGATCAAAGCCCTCTGCGGACTCAAAGACAAGGTCTCCAATGTCAATCTTCCTAACTACGCATTGCAGATCCCGAATCTGCCGAAAGATGCGATCGTAGAGACCAATGCCTTGTTTACATACGATGCCGTCTCACCGATCTACGCCGGCAAGATGCCGGAAGACATACGGAAGCTCACTCTTCCGCATATCAGAAATCATTCAAGGATCTATGAAGCCGTCATCAGCAAAGACCGCAAGAAGGTCTATGAAGCATTTAAAAACGATCCTTTGATTCACAAGCGTCTGAGCGCAAAACAGATCGAAGGACTCGTCGATGAAATGATACAGAACACATCAAAATATACTGATCTATAGGAGGTATCAATCAATGGCATTACATGTAATGGATGAAGCGAACCGCTGCTTGCAGTGCAAGAATCCGCGCTGCCGCACCGGCTGTCCGATCAACACCAACATCCCGGAAGCGATCCGTCTTCTGCGTGAAAACAAGCTCAATGAAGCCGGCAAGATGTTGTTCCTCAACAACCCTCTGACCACTGTCTGTTCGCTTGTCTGCAACCATGAGAACCAGTGTGAAGGACATTGCGTCTTAGGCATCAAAGGCAGTCCTGTCCACTTCTCAACGATCGAAAACTATATTTCCGAGACTTACGCCAACCAGATGACCGAAGGTCCCAAGCCTTCCAACGGCATCAAGGTGGCGATCGTCGGATCCGGCCCGGCCGGACTTACCATTTCGGTCATCCTGGCAAGATATGGCTATGATGTCACCATATTCGATATCCATGACAAGATCGGCGGTGTCTTACGTTACGGCATTCCGGAATTCCGTCTGCCGAAGTCTGTCCTGGATGATTTCGAGTACAGACATCTGCGTTTAAAAGGCATCAAAGTCCGCCCGAACACCACGATCGGTACTTCCATCACCATCGATGATCTGTTCCGTGACGGTTACAAGGCCGTCTTTGTCGGAACCGGCACCTGGAGACCGAAGACTTTGGGCATCAAGGGCGAATCCTTGGGCAATGTCCACTTTGCGATCGACTACCTCGCGTCCCCTGATGTCTATCATCTTGGCAACAATGTCATCGTCATCGGTGTCGGCAATGCGGCAATGGATGTCGCCAGGACAGCGATCCGTCACGGTTCAAGAAACGTCACCTGCTTTGCCAGAAGAGACAGCGTCTCCGCTTCCCAATACGAATTCTCCTATGCCCAGCTTGAAGGCGTACGCTTCGAATTCAACAAAGCACCGGTCGAGATCAAGGATGACGGTGTCATCTTCAAAGATACTGTCCTGAACGAAGAAGGAAAAGTCGTTCCAGTGGAAGGCAGCGAAAAGTTCTACCCTTCCGATTCGGTCATCGTCTCCGTTTCGCAGGGCGCCATGAACCGTATCGTATCGACGACCAAGGGCCTGGAAGTCGGTAAGGGCGGTCTGCTGGTCGCGGATGAACACGGCCATACGACAAGAGAGGGTGTCTTCACCTCAGGTGATGTCGTCTCCGGCGCCAAGACCGTCGTAGAAGCGGTCGCTGCTTCCAAAGTCACTGCCGAAGCGATGCACGAATACTTGCAATCACTTCCAAAAGAAGAAGAATAGCTTAACGAAAAGGGATCTCAACTCGGGATCCCTTTCATATTCTGACGGCTAATAGAATTTCAGGTCATCTTCAACATCGAGCTTCGGTTTTTCAGAAAGAGTTTCTTCCATCTTCTTACGATACGAAGCAAGGGAAGAGATCTCATTGTCTCTGATAAGATCGACGATCTGACTTGTCAGCATCAGTGCCAGTGTGATCCTGG
>JAZQIF010000051.1:0-2840 GCA_045540935.1 Erysipelotrichaceae bacterium
CTTCCGTTCTTCGTGATCGGTTTCGTCTTAACGATCTACTATCATGTCAATATGCTCGTTCTTGCAATATTTGCAGTTATCTTCGCGATCATCGCGATCTTCGGAGTCGGAATTCCGGCTAGAAAGGGAGAATAATAATGGCTGGCACAAACTATACAATGACTGATGCTGATCTGAATCTCTGCTGGCTTTCCTGGATGCAGCATTGTGCATGTGGCTATAACTATGCAAAAATGATGGGCAGCGGTGTTGCTCATATGATGAGGATCCCTATTTCCAAGTTCTACGATACAAAAGAAGAACAGGGCAGAGAGATCGAAAAGCATCTGCAGTTCTTCAATACCGAACCTCACATCGGCTCCATGATCATGGGTACGATCATTGCCATGGAAGAAGACAGGGCAAAGGGTGAAGACATCAAGCCTGAAGATATCACTAAGATTAAATCTTCTCTGATGGGTCCGTTTGCCGGTATCGGTGATTCGATGATCCAGGGTGCGTTCGTTCCTATTTTCCTGTCGATCGGCGTCAACCTCGGCCTGCAGGGCAATATCTTAGGACCGATCTTATTTGCAGTCGTATGCTGCGGCGCATGTCTGCTTGCTTCCAGATACCTGTT
Organism: Erysipelotrichaceae bacterium; assembly: GCA_045540935.1. Classification (GTDB taxonomy): domain Bacteria; phylum Bacillota_I; class Bacilli_A; order Erysipelotrichales; family Erysipelotrichaceae; genus Colivicinus. The sequence continues at coordinate 620 of JAZQIF010000051.1, forward strand.
CTTCCAGGGATACAGACTTGGTAAAGATGCTATCATGAAAGTCATGAGCAACGGTGTCTTCCAGCAGATCATGGCCGGTGCCGGAATCGTCGGCTGCACGATCATTGGTGCAATGGCTGCCGGTACGGTAACGACGAAGCTGGCTTTCGAATTCAAAGTCGGTGAGTCTTTGATCAATATCCAGACACAGATGCTCGATGCGATATTCCTCGGTATCGTTCCGCTTTGCGTGATCGCTCTTGTCATGAAAGCTCTCAACAAGGGAACGAAGATGACGACAGTCTTATTCGCAACGATGGCGATCAGCTTTGTTCTAGGTGCTTTAGGCATCATTGCTTAAGGATATTCTGTAATAATTGAAGCGGGCCGATCAGATCAGCCCGCTTTTTTCTAAGGGGCGGCTATGAGAAAAAGACACTTACTTCTGTATTTTCCTTTGGATGATCCTTTGTTTGGAGATCAGGACTATATCATCAGGAATTATATCGATCATCATTGCGATATCATCGAGATCGCTTTGCCGGTAGAAGATCCTGTGCTTGATGGTGCAACGATCCGAAATTCCATGGCAAGGATCTTGGAAAGAAAGAGCCATGATGAATTTTTTGATGACATCCGTAAACTGAAAGACACCTATCCTGAAATTCAGATCCAATTGATGGCCTACAGTTCGGCGATCAAGAAGATCGGGATCGATGTTTTCTTACAAAAGGCCAATAAAGCGGGAGTTTCTTATGTCCTTTCTCCGGATGCAGACAGAAAGTTCAATAAGAGTCTGAAAGAATCATCGGAGAAAAAGGATATTCAGATCATCAGTTTTTCATCTTTGTCTGCCGATGAAGAAGAAATGGAATACCTGAAGGATTCGGAAGGTTATATTTTCCAAAGGTCGACAGACGGTCAGACCGGTCTTTCGGGCATGTTTTCGCAAGATCTTGGCAAAAAGATCAAAGCGATCAAAGATGCTGGTATCCTGACACCGGTCGTTGTCGGCTTCGGTGTTTCGAAACCGGAACATGTCAAAGAGATCTTTGAGCTCGGTGCAGATGGCGCAGTCATCGGCAGCGCACTATTCAGTCACATCACAGATAAGGATCTTGGTGAATATCTGAAACAATTCGATGAATGGTATGAGTGATATGGAAAAGATCCTGATGATACTTGGATGCATAAGCGGCGTATGCATCGTATATTACGTTTTTGCCGTCTTAAAAGGAAACAAGATCTGCAATACACTGGCAAATATGCTGGTAGAGGGCAGATATGAAGATTTTGATCGATTGGCTGGATCTCAACAGGCCAAAAGATACGCAAAGCCTTTTACTTTGAACTTTCTAAAGCTGAATTCAGCGATCGCCAGAAGCGATGATCAGCGTGTCAAAGAAATGCTTTCATCTTTTGAAAAAGAGAAGCTGAATCCGATGCAGTGGTCTGCGGTATATAACAGGGTGTTTTACTACTATGTTGCCAAAGGAAAGCGCAGCGAAGCAAAAGCAGTCTATGAGCGAATGCTGGATCAAAACATCATGATGGATGAGCGCATGAAGTATGTCTATGATGCGTATTGTGAAGATGGCTTTGCGTATATCGATGAGCTGGAAAAACTGCTTCCGACTTTGAAAGAGGAAGAAAAGACAGAGTACTATGCCCTTCTTGCAGATATGTACAAAAACAAAAAAGATCTGAAAACTGCTGAAAAATATCGAAACTTAGTAGAACAGCGGATGCAGCGATCGCAAGATCGATAAATCATAGATGAACTTCCACAGTACAAAAATGCTATTCCCGAGTGAATAGCATTTTTGTTTTTTTTGAAGCCGATACCTTGGAAGAAAAGGCTTTGGAACTATTCATTGATGAACGAGATAGCGAAATAGATGGAGTTGCCCCAGTCATGGCTGCGGATGATCTTCTTTGCTAATGCAACGGCATCATATCCAGCTATCCCTTTGATGTCAAAATATAAGGACATGCCTTCCTGCCTGAGAAAGGAGATCTGAATATCGTTATCCGTATAGCCGTCGAGAGCTTCCTTTACTTTTTCTGTCAGCATCGGGCTTTTTACCAGAAGCATCTAATCCACCCCTTTCAGATAGAAGGGAACATTTTCTTTCTTGATGTATTTCAATAAGGCATGATACTCTTCATCGACATCGCCGATGACGTTTGTACAGCTGAAGGCTTCAAGATCTTTTAATACGATCTGTACTTCACCTTCATA
>JAZQIF010000052.1:0-15682 GCA_045540935.1 Erysipelotrichaceae bacterium
GACAAAGACCTTCAAAACGATGAAGAGTTGCAGAATGAATTCGTAAAGATGTGGAGCGGTCAGAAAAGCGATCTGGTCATCGTATTCTCTGATTCCAGAAGAGTACAGTAAACTGTTGAAAACACAAGGAAATATCGAAGAGACAGCCGATACTGCGGATCCGGGTCGCAAAGCGGAAGGATCTCTTCCTGAGCAACCATCGGCGGGTGTCTATGCCGTCAACGATGAAATGACGTAATGGTCTGCAACGATTCAAAAGAGAGCCGAAATTCAGTTTCAAGGAGGTACATTTTTATGAATTACAGAAGTGTAAAAAGGATCATTTCTCTCATCGTTCTGCTTCTGGTGATGCTGAGCGGCTGCAGTGGCAGTCAGAAGGATCATTATGAAGAAGCGATGAGATACATGGAAGAGGGAGATAAGACAAACGCTCTTGCATCGATCGATAAGGCGATCGATGCCGATCCTGAAAATGCGGAGCTTTATGTTCGAAGAGCTTACATCAAGATGACTCCTGATAAGGACGGTGTATTGGAACTGGATGTCGAAAGTATCCTTGCCGATCTTGAAAAAGCTCTGGAACTTGATCCGAACAATGAGGAAGCGATGACCGGCGTCTACTATGCGGAAGTCTATCGCAACAATTATGCCGAAGCGGCCGAAAAACTGGAAGGGCTGATCGAAGGCAAAGACATCTCTTCTGAAACTCAGGAACTTTTAAAGGAAGCGGAAGAGGGAAATATCTCAGATCTTCTTGGCAGGATCCGTACGAAGACATACTACCGCGATGGAAAACTGGTATGGAAAGAATACTATGACTATGGAAAAGGCAACAGAGTCAGCAGCATCAAAGCGTATGATGAAAACAACAGTCTGATCGGTCAGGTCGACGTACAGTACGATACTTTCGGAAATCATCTGGAATGGGCTTCTTTCACGGAAGACGGAGATATGTTCAGGGAAGAACATGTTTACGACGATAAAGGAAGAGAAGATGGTTATGAGATGTATCGTATGGACGGATCTTTGTATTGCAAGGTCTCTTACGGATATGACGATGCGGGTAACCGGATCAGAGAGGAATATGATTATGCCGATACGGACAAACAGGTCATGCTGGCGGAATATGACGATGAAGGAAAGATGCTTTCTTCCCATTATTACGATGGAGAAGGAAAGCTTCTGTATTATTACCTTTTGAATTATGATGAGCAGGGAAGAGTCGTCCGTACAGACAATTATGATGAAAACGGGAATCTGAGCGGCTACCTGATACAGAAATATGACGAAAACGGAAACTGGCTTGGCTATCAGCGTTATGACAGCCAGGGCACGCTGGTATTTGAATCTGAAAACAATTAAGGTCTTTGCACTCTTGTTTTATCTGTTCGTATTTTCATCGATACAGATCTCTTCGTAAGGATCTTATAAATCAAACAAGGCTAAGCTCTGAACCGAAAAACAGTTCAGAGCTTTTTTGCGAAACTGACTTATTGCCGAATGCGGAAAGCTGTCGGATAATAGATATATAATTTGGGAGCATGTATATGAAAAACAAAGTATATCGTATCATTCTTTTATCTTTGATCCTTTTTGTTCTTGCGGCTTGCGGCAGCAAAACACAAGAGGTCCCGCAAAGTGAAGTTTCGCAAAGTGAAGCGGAGACAGAAACGGCCCCTGTTGAAGAAAATGCAGCGGAAGAAACTCCGACATCGGAGCCTGTCACTCTGACTTTCGATCCTCATGTCTATGAAAACAGCAATGATGACACCTATCTGAACGTTTTATCCTTTGCGACGAACAGTTCTGATAAAGTCGTCATGGCAACGATAAGCTGTAAGGCTTTTGATGCGGACGGACAGATCATATCCATGTATGACTGGATCAGAGACAAAAGCTCGGAGAAATGGCAGACAGACCTTTTCATCCCTGCCGGTGTGGAAGAACATCCGATCGCATTCACTCTTCCTCAAGGTTTCAGATATAACATCAAAGAAGATTCTTATCTGCCTGAGATCGATCATATGGAGTTTGAAGTCCTGGCAACACAGGAGATGGAACTTGAAGATCTGAGAGCTCATTTCACGCCTGTCGAAGAGAAGGTCAGCGGAAACAAGATCTCTTACTTTATGTCCTTTGATCAGGAGATCGCTGATAAATACAGCTCGCTGTATGTCAACTATGCGCTCATCTGCTATTCGGGTGATGAAATAACGGGTGTCTGCTGCCGAAATGATTTTCCGTATGCAAGCAGCTCCTACTCTGTGGCTGATGCCGTTGAAAACAGTGACAGCCGTCTTCTTGCCTATCACGACGTTCCGAACGTTCCGATCACGGAGTGGAAGATGTATATCGGCTGCGTCGCCGGAGAATGATCTTTCTTTGAATCATCTGCCATAAGAAACACCTCACCTTGCTGAAGATACAGGCTTCGCTGAGGTGTTTTTCAATGTTTCATGCATGTCACATATCGTTCAAGAAGATAAAAATGATACGACGGTATCTGAACAAACACATTATCATATTAAGTGTTCAAAGGAGAGTTTATATGGAATGGGAAGTAAGAGTGATCGAATGGATGCAGAACTATGCAGGAACATTTACCATATTGCTGGGAAAAGCTTTGGCTTTCATCGGTGATGAAAAAGGTCTGCTGATCGTGATACTGGCTGTCATGTTCTGCTTCAAAAAAGAAACAGGCAGAAAAATGGCTGTGATCATCACCGTCATGCTGACATGGCTGGCGATGATCAAAGGCGTTGTGATGCGTCCGCGTCCCTACCTGCAATATCCGGATCGGGTCAGGCTGCTTGCCAAAGTTGAAAGCAAGGCCGATGCCGCCGATGTTGCGGCACAGGGCTATTCTTTCCCGAGCATGCATTCGGCAACTGTCCTTGCCAATACTTTCACACTGGCAGGGTCTCTTAAAAAGAAAGCAGCTTATATCATTGCCGGCATCGTTACGATCAGTGCTGCGATCTCCCGCATCTTTGTCGGAGCTCACTATCCCACCGACGTTCTGGCAGGCCTTCTGATCGGCTTGGTTTCCATGTATATTTATGATCTGGCGGAAAAGCACATACGGAAACAGTGGCTGAGGACTCTGCTTCTTTTATGTACGGCATTTCCCGATCTTGTATTTGTGCGCACACAGGATTACTTCACTTCTTTGGGCTTGCTGATAGCTTTGGCTGCCGCCATTCCTTTTGAAGATAAGTATGTGAACTTTCAAAACAGCAGCTTTGTCATAGCGAAGTTCCTTCGTCTGATCGGGGCACTCGTCCTATACTTCGTGCTCAACAGTCTGCTGAAGCTTCCTTTCAACAAGGCCTTTCTGGAAAATGGCAGTTTCCTTTCTTTACTTGTGCGCACACTTCGCTATGCGATCGTCATGTTTGTCATATTGGGTGTTTATCCTATGATCTTCCCTCTGTATGAGAAGATCGGGAAGAAGAAAGAACAGACAGATAAGTAAGAGAAGATATCCGTTGTTCATCAGTCTGAATTTCGAAGTTTTTCATGTCCATTCATGATGAATTTACGGTTTTCAGAAAAAGCATAGTTCAAAGCTATATGAATGCATCTGACATTTTTTGTGTTACAATCCTTATTGGTAGGTATTTACGAATATCTCATCAAGGTATTGCATTAAGGAGTAAAAACAGAAATGAAATGTAATCTGAAGTGGATCAACATTTATAGCAACGAGACTGGTTATGTCGGTAAAGTTTCCAAAAAAGAAGGTCACTTTATCAGCTCTCCGGACAAAGCCGGTGCCAAGACATATGTCTCTGAAAAAGCAGCGAACAACGAGATCGAACTGCTGGCTTCCATGGGTGAAGCAGAGAACAACCGTTTCGAAATCGAAGAAGCTTAAAAAGATCTAGAAATATCCCTCGCGGATATTTTTCTTTTGCCTGAAAACAAGTCCTGCAATACTGCTTCGATCTGATTTTTGGATGATCGTTTTTAGCGGATACCTATCATTTGAAACACAATTCAACTCATTTTTGAATGCCCATCATATAACGTAAGATACAATACTGTTATGAAAAAGATTTTCCGGCATCTGCTGATCCTGATAATAATACTGAACTGTCTGCCTTTTAAGATCTTTGGCGAAGAGATCAGGATCGACATTGACTCTCAAGCGGAACGGGACACTGGATTTTCACATTGTATCAAACGGCGATCATGATCCTTATGACAGTTTCCTGAAGACCATGGATGGTGATAAGGAACTTGATCCTTCGGCATATGAGATCGAGAACGGTCCCTGATCTTAAAACTGAAAGCCGCGTATCTTAATGAACTTGTGATCGGAACACATGAATTACATATCCTCTTTAAAGACGACAAGGACCTCTTCATTCATTTCCGGATCATAGAAGAAGAAAAGAAGGAAGACGAAAAGAAAGAAGAAGAGAAGGAAGAGAAAAAGGAAGAAAAAGCGGATCGTTATAAGATCCCTGTCACCGGTATAGAGTGATGGATGTTTCAAGCTTATGATAGAGATGATTTTATATAATGAATATAGAAGGAAATATTATAAGAAAAAAACAGGAGAGTAAAAAATGGAATTCAAAGAAGTAGTCGCAAAACGCTATTCGTGCAAGAAGTATTCTGATAAGAAAGTAGAAAAAGAAAAGCTGGAAGCCATCCTTGAAGCGGGACGTCTTGCCCCGACTGCAAAGAATCTGCAGGAGCAGCATGTCTATGTATTACAAAGCGAAGAAGCTCTTGCAAAACTGGACAGCGTATGTCCGTGCCGCTATGGCGCACCGACCGTGCTGGTGGTCGCTTTTGACAAAAACAATGTCTTTGTCTATCCCGGTGAGAAAAGAGATTCCGGCGTTGAAGATGCTTCGATCGTTGCGACGCATATGATCCTGGCAGCGGCTGATGAGGGAGTGGACAGCTGCTGGATCAATTATTTTGATCCGGATAAGCTTTCTGAAGCCCTTGGACTTCCGGAAAACGAAGAGATCCTGATGGTCATGGATCTTGGCTACGCAGCGGAAGGCAGCGGACCGCTTGACAATCATAACAGCAGAAAAGATCTTTCCGAAACGGTCAGCTGTCTGTAGGACGGCAATATAAGTTACAGACAACAGTCACATTTCAAGAATATGAGCTTCCGCAGATGGGAGCTCTGTTTCTTTTCTTGTTCTGTTTATGGAGAAAAACAAGAAAGATCAAAAGAAAGGATCATGCTGGCCGGACTTCTGACATTCTGCAGAAAAGATCGGAATTAATAATAAATAACACGTTCCTTGTACCCTTATATGACAGGTTCGTACAGAACGCGTTTTTTGTTGCGATCGATTTAATGATGTGGATATCAGCGACCATCTGTTTTTCTTCGCGCATATGAAAAAGGAAGTTGACAATGATAAGAGAACACTGTACTCTAATAAGAGAACAGTGTTCTTTTATATTCAGAACTATGGCAAAAGACAAGACGGAAACACACATTCGTATCGCTGAGGCGGCAAAACGTGAATTCATGGAATACGGTTTTAAAGATGCATCGATGCGTCGCATTGCTTCTTCGGCCAAAATCACTGTTTCGGGCCTTTACAAGCATTATGCAAGCAAAGAAGAAATGTTTGCTTCACTGGTCGATCCGGTATTAAATGAGATGTGGAAACAGTATGAAAAAGTGGAGATCAGAGAATTTTCAAAAATCGATGAACCTGATCCCGATCACATCTGGGAAGACAAGCATGAAACTGAGATGATGATGTCCTACATCTACGATCATTATGATACCTTTAAGCTGCTCATCTGCAAATCGGCAGGAACGCGTTATGAAGATCTGCCTCATGAACTTGCGATAAGGGAAGAAGAAACGACGCTTGCGTATATGAATAAGCTGCGCAAGAAGGGCATCAAGATCAATCAGGTCGATGAGAAGGAGTTCCATCTTCTGGTTACGACCTGCATCGATGCGATCCTGGAAGCTGTCCGTCATGACTTCAGTAAAGATGAGGCAATGCATTACGCGCAGACACTGGAATCGTTTTACGAACAGGGCTGGAAGAAACTCTTCGGCTATTAAAACAAGCCCCGCAAAATGGCGGGGTTAAAAAATACGATATGAGTTAGCCATTGCTAACGAGAGGGAAGATATGATTTGGTTAAAAGAAAACCTGTTTACATTGCTGTTTGGCCTTCTGCTTATACTGATCTTTTATCTGCTTTCCAGAAGTATGTTTAAGCAAAAAGGCAAAGGGGGCTGCGGCTGCAGCTGTTCTGGCTGCAGCGGTTCGTGTCCGCATTGCATTCAGTTCAAGGAAGAAACAGATCAGAAATAAGGGGGTATATATGAAACTGACTGATTTATCTGCAGAAACTCACGGTATCGTGAAGAAGCTGAACGGAGATGAGCATTTCCTGAAGAGGATCACTTCGATCGGCATGACGGAGAAGGCGTCATTTGAAGTGGTGAAGAACGATAAGAAGATGCCGATCCTGATCTATGTCAGAGAGACATTGCTGGCATTGAATCGTAAAGACGGTGAAAGGATCGAAGTGGAGGTACGTGCATGAACAGGATCGCATTATTGGGACAGCCCAATTCCGGCAAATCGACGCTTTTCAATCAGCTGACCGGTTCCCGCCAGCATGTTGGCAACTGGCCAGGCAAGACGGTCGAGCGCAAAGACGGAACTTATACGTATAATGGTCAGACGTATACGGTCGTTGACCTGCCGGGCTCTTATGGCTTAACGGGAAATTCAGATGAGGAGCGTATCACCGTCGATTACATCAAAGAAGGCGAAGCGGATCTTCTTTGTGTGCTGGTCGATGCTTCTCAGCTTGAACGCAGTATGTACATTCTGGCAGAAGCGGCAGATATGAATATGCCTTGTGTCCTTCTTCTGAATATGATGGATGTTGCCAGAGATCTGGGGAAAAAGATCGATGATCGGCTTCTGGAAGAGCGTCTGGGCATCCCGGTCCTGCCGTTTACGGCGGCTGATGGCAAAGATTATGATAAGCTGATGGCTTTATTTGCCAGAGAGCTCAAAGAAGGTCACAGGCTTAAGAGCGTTCCGGCAGATGGAAAGACGCTTCTTGAAGATGAAGACCGTAAATACGAATGGATCGTAAGGATCCTTGAAGGAGTCACGGCATCTTCCACAAAAGATTACAAGATCTCAAAATACGATCGTCTCTTTTTACGGCCGGTACTAGGCAAAGTTGCTTGTTTCGGTGTCATCTTGCTGGCTTTCATTGTCGCATTCTGCATATGCATGCCGTTCATGGCCATCGGCTCTGCCATCCCGGGTCTTCTTCATCAGCCGATCGCAAATGCCTTGAATGCATTGAACGTTCATCCGTGGCTGGTTTCAGTCTTCTCTTTGATTTTGCCGAATACTTTATACTTTGCGCTGTCGATGGCGGCTTTTGTCTTCGGTGTCAATATGGTTTTCGGTTATCTTGAAGAGATCGGTTTCCTGGCAAGAGCAGCCTACCAGTTTGACTCTGTCCTGGCCGGTCTGGGCTTGCAAGGCAAGGCGGTTGCACCGATCCTGATGGGCTTTGGCTGTACGATCGGCGGAACCAGCGGAACGCGTGTCATGGATAACTGGGGCCAGCGCATGCTGGCGATGGCAGTCGTCTGGGCCGTACCGTGCGGATCCATCTGGAGTGTTGTTCCAGTCATATCGGGAATGTTTTTCCCGGCTTGGGCAACCGTTCTGGTCTGTCTGGGGGTCCTTGCTTACATGGTCCTTCTGATGTGGATCGTTTCAAAGTTCTTCGGCAAGACACTTTCACCGGAAGAAACACGATCCGGAATGATCATGGAGCTGCCGCCGTATCACAAGGCACACTGGAAGCACATCTTAAAAGAAGCCCTGTTAAAAGCCTTGGACATCTTCACCCGGGCGTTTAGAACGGTTTCGTTCATATCGCTGTTCTTCTGGATCTTCTCGTACAGCTTCAATGGCAATGTTGAAAGCAGTCTGCTTTACCGTGTCGGTACAGCAATCGAGCCGATCACCCGTTTCTTCGGACTTGGATGGCGGACCTTTGCCGGTTTCATCAGCTCAGCCTTTGCCAAGGAAGCAGTCCTTGGTGTTCTGAATGCGATCTTCGTCAGCCAGAACTCGATCGCTGATGTGGCCTTCCATGCGGTCAATTCCGGTGTCGATCACAGTGTCTTGGGTGAAATGATGCGCCAATATATCTCCAGACCGGAGGCCCTGGCTTTCATCTTTGCCTGCACCTTCAACATTCCGTGTGTCATGGCTTTATCGACAACGTACCGTGAATCACACTCGCTCAAGTGGACGGCACGGGTCGCCGGCTTCTATGTCGGAAGCGCATTGCTGCTGTCATGCGTGGTCTACCATGTTGCTTCGATATTCATGGCATAGTCTAAAAAAATGACATTTCATCATTTTTTATGAGTCGGGAGGTTCAATAAGCATGTGATTATGAATTCGCATGTTTGTTGGGATGTCGCTAAATCGGGATATGATGAAGGAGATACCGTTCATGAAAGCAAGAGAATTTGGCAAAGAACATGACCGGAAGATCATGTTGATACCTGGCAATATGATGAGCTGGCGTCAGTTCGAAAGTGTTGTTCCGATACTGGAGCAGGACTTTCATATTATCGCAGTCAGCATTGACGGATATGACGAAAAGAGCGAATTTACTACTGCAGAGAGATCGGCAGAGGGCATCGAAAAGTATATAGCAGAGAACTTGGATTCGCACATTGACCTTGTTTTCGGTGAATCCTTTGGTTCGGCGACAGCCGGAATGCTGTTCCACAGACAGAAAGTGAGGATCGATTCCCTCATAATGAGCGGACCGCAGTATATGAAACTCGGTGTTTTTACTGAGCTGGTAAAGAAGATCATTCCCAAAAACCAATATGGTCTTACGCAAAAGGTGAAGGCAGGACGCAAAAGCGGAAGAATGCCGTTCCTGTTGAAACTGTACACTCGGGCTGATGATGAAAATATGCTGAAAATGTTTGAAGCGATGCCGGATAATATAACGCTCAAAACATTGCAGAACTGTATGGATGAGGCACTGAGGCTCTATGAAGTGATAGATCAGTTTGAGCCTGATGTGAATGCAAAGGTCAGTATCTGGTATGGGTCGAAAGAACCGAATATGAAGAAGGCATTAGAAAAACTGAGAAGAGCATTTCCGTCGATGGAGGAACTGTCTCTTGATGGAATGGGACACGGAGATATAATCGCTCATCCGCAGCTTATGGCTGAAGAAATCAAGATGTTTATGGAAAGATGAATCTCAGCTTGTAGAGATAGTTCATAATTGCATACATTGACGAACGTTATTCAGAAATGAATAATGATTTCTTTATATCTATTCTGATTCTCTTTCCAAAACGCTTTTGTTTGCATGTCAAAATGGGCTTTGTGAAAAGGAATTGCCGGTAGTCTGTTGAAAGAGAGATTGGAATTGAAGTATCATATTAGTTAGTTAATGCTAACCAGATTTATGTTTTATGACCTCACGTATATCGTGAGGATAATAAAACAATATTAGGTTAGCTTAAACTAACCAGAGTTTTGTCAAAGTGATAGTTTCTGTGTCTTTTCTTTATACAGCATGATAACGATATCGGGAATGGCTGAAATCGTATAGAGAGCATTTAAGATAGGATAGAAAAAATGAAAAAAAGAGAGTTGGGAGTGATCGAAGATACGCTGTTTGTACCGATGCTGGGAAGGATCTATGCCAGTGAGCATTTCAGCAATATTCTTTATGATGCCAAAGCATTGGAGCTAAAAAACAAACTGCCTGCGGGAGTCATCGGGAACGATACCCAGACCCAGTATACTTATCTGGCGTCTGCATCGCGTTGTGCCAATATGGATCGTTATATTTCCGATTTTCTGAAAAGAAAAAAGAATGGGATCATCGTAGAACTCGGATGCGGACTGGAGACGACTTATAACCGCAATGACGATGGCTGCACGATGTGGTATGAGATCGATCTGCCTGAAGTGATCGAGTACAGAAAGACACTTCTTCCGGAAACGGAAAGGCAACGCTATATCGCGTGCGATGCTTTTGAGTATGATTGGATCGATCTGATCCGGAAGGATCATCCTGATGTTCCGCTTCTGGTAACTGCCAGCGGGCTTTTTTATTACTTCGAAGAAGAAAAGATCCTGGATCTGCTGCGCAAGCTTGAAGACTATGGCGATATCGAGGTCCTGTTTGATGCGGTCAATAAAAGCGGCATGGTGATGATGAAGAAGAAACATATGAAGACAGTAGGACACGAGGATGCGAAGATGTACTTCTATGTCGATTCCGCCGCTGGACTGGCGGCAAAGATCGGCGGGAAAACGAAAGTCCTTGCGGAAGAACCCTTTTACCGGCACATCAGCAAGAAGGGCCTTAGTCTTTCAACGAGACTCAGTATGATCATTTCAGATCGGTTTTCCATGGTGAAAATGATCCATTTGAGTCTATGCAGCGGATCGTATAAGAGAAGTTTTCCTGAAACTCCTTCAGAATGCAAGGAGTCATGACATGTTCGGTCTTTCAAGAAAGGAAAGTCATGAAGAATAAGAAGATATGGGATCTGTATGCACCGATATATAAACAGGCTATGAAAGCCGATCAACAGATCTATGAATTTATGTATGAAAGGATCCCTGAAAGGATAAAGGATAAAGATGTTCTGGAACTTGCAACAGGCCCGGGTCTGCTGGCGAAACATGTTGCACCCTATGCAAGGAGAATGATCGCGACCGATTTTTCGGATGGAATGATCAATGAGGCAAAGAAAGGGGCATATAGCAGCAATCTGATTTTTGAAAAGGCGGATGCAAGCGATCTGCCATATGAGGATGATTCCTTTGATGCCGTGATCATCGCCAATGCCTTGCATATCGTACCTGATCCGAAAAAGGTCCTGAAGGAGATCGACCGCGTTTTAAGACCGGATGGTTTATTGATCGCTCCGAATTTCGTCGAACACAAAGGAACGATTTTGAGCAGGATCTGGTCGTTCATTCTGATACTGGCAGGTGTCCGTTTCGAACACCAGTGGTCAAAAGAAGAATACCTGAGTTTTCTTAATGAAAACGGCTGGAATGTCATATTCCATAAGGAGATGGCAGCCAGGATCGTCATGGTCTATACCGAATGTAAAAGAAACAACTGATCCCAGATCATAGAAACATAGGTTTTGGTTCACACAAACAGGAACATAAGGGGAAATTCATATGAAAGATGAAAAAAGAAACAATGTTGAAGTATTACTGGATTATGCGGGCAGTTATAAGAAACTGACATTTTTTGGCTTATTTCTGTCCGCGTTGGCAATGGTCATGGGTATGGTACCGTATATCTGCATCTGGCTGCTGCTGCGGGATCTGATCGCTGTAGCTCCCGACTGGAGTCAGGCATCCCATATATCAAAATACGGATGGATGGCTTTCTTCAGTTCTTTTGGCGGTATCGCCATCTATTTCTGTGCTCTGATGTGCACGCACCTTGCCGCTTTCAGAACGGCTTCCAATATCAGAAAACAGGGGATCGCGCATCTGATGAAAGCGCCTTTGGGTTTCTTCGATTCCAATGCCTCGGGATTGCTCAGAAACAGGCTCGACGGAGCAGCTGGTGATACCGAGACGCTTCTTGCGCATAATCTGGCAGATATCGTCGGTACGATCGCGATGTTCGTCACGACGCTGGTATTGATGATCGTCTTTGACTGGCGTATGGGCCTGGCGTGTCTGATGGCCGGTGTAGTCTCGATCGGAGCCATGTTTTCCATGATGGGAGGAAAAAATGCCAAGCTGATGGCAGAATACCAGGCAGCTCAGGATGTGATGTCAAAGGCCGGAACGGAATATGTCCGCGGCATTCCGGTCGTGAAGATTTTCCAGCAGACCGTTTACTCATTTAAAGCTTTTGAGAAAGCGATCAATGATTATTCCGCTAAAGCGGAACATTATCAGGGAGATATCTGTAAGGTCCCTCAGGCGGTCAATCTGACAGCGATCGAAGGTGCCTTTGCCTTTCTTGTGCCGGTCGCTCTGTTTATTGCACCGAAGACTCTTTCGCAGGGGAATTTCCTCAGTTTCGTGACCAATGTGGCTTTCTATGCCGTGTTTTCAGCTGTGATCTCAACGACACTTTCAAAGATCATGTTTGCGGCCAGCGGTATGATGCAGGCCGATACGGCACTTGCCAGGATACAGCAGATCATGGATGCTCCGTTACTTGAGGTCAAAGAAAACTTTGAGATCCCTGCCGATAATTCGGTGGAGTTTAAGGATGTCAGTTTCACATATGAAGGATCCGATCTTCCGGCTTTGGAACATGTTTCTTTCAAAGTGGAAGCGGGTGAAACGGTAGCGCTTGTGGGCCCTTCAGGCGGAGGTAAGACGACTGCGGCAAGTCTGATACCGCGTTTCTGGGATGTCGATTCCGGAAGTGTGGAAGTGGGCGGAGTCGATGTCAGAAACATCGATCCGCATGTGCTGATGGATCGCATCGCTTTCGTCTTCCAGAACAGCCGTCTGTTCAAGGCTTCGATCGAAGACAACGTCAAAGCGGCAAGACCTGACGCGAGCATAGAAGAAGTCAAGGCGGCACTTAGTGCTGCCCAATGTGACAATATCATAGAAAAACTGCCTGACGGTATCTCGACGATCATAGGTTCCAAGGGTATCCATCTCTCGGGTGGAGAGCAGCAAAGGATCGCTTTAGCCAGGGCGATATTAAAGGATGCGCCGATCATCGTACTGGATGAGGCTACGGCATTTGCCGATCCGGAGAACGAGATGTTGATACAGAAGGCTTTCCGGAATCTGACCAAGGATCGTACCGTAATCATGATCGCTCATCGGCTTTCCACAGTCGTTTCCGCCGACAGGATCATCGTGCTTGATCAGGGGAAGATCATCGAAAGCGGCAGCCACGATGAACTTCTTAAAGCCAAAGGAAAATATGCGCAGATGTGGGCTGACTATCAGGAAGCGGTCAGCTGGAAGATCAGATCGGAAAAGGAGGTACATTAGGATGTTCTCAAAGGAATTTCAGAAAAGATATGCCCTGACAGATCAGGGATTGAAGAATACGAAAACAGGTGCGCTCTGGACCGTAGTCGTCAATCTGATCGTGATGTTTGGGGCAGGTATCATATACCTGCTGATGAGATCATATATGTCGACAATCATCTTTGGCAGTCCTCTTCCAAACGCTTTGTACTTTATCGCATTGCTGATCGGATTCATCATCCTTTCGTTTCTTACGCATCTGCAGCAGTATAAGACGACTTACGGTCTGGTATATGCGGAAGTGAAGAAGACCCGTCTTTCGATCGCAGAGAGGTTGAGGAAATTGCCGTTAGGTTATTTTGGCAAAAGAGATCTTGCCGACCTGACGGAAACGATCATGGGCGACGTCAACCGGCTTGAACATGTGTGGTCGCATTGTCTGGGTTATCTTCATGGTGCCTTCATATCGACTGCGATCATCGCCGTGATGCTGGTATGTTACGACTGGAGACTGGCTCTGGCTTGTCTTTGGGGCGTACCGGTAGCTTTTGTCTTACTTTTTGGTTCGCGGGATACGGAGAATCGTTATTCCCGCATGAACAAGCAGGCTGCGGTAGATGTTTCCGATGCTTTGCAGGAAGCGATCGAAAATGTCCGTGAGATCAAAGCCACCAACCAGGAAGAAGAATATCTGAACAGAGTCAATTCTAAGATCGATCATCACGAATCTATCATGATAAAAGGTGAACTTGTGACCGGGCTGTTCGTCAATGCCGCAAGCGTCATCATGAGACTCGGGACCGCAACGACGATCCTGACAGCTGCAAAACTGATCCTGTCAGGGAAGATCGATTTCATGCTTCTGTATCTTTTCATGATCATCATCGCCAGGATCTATGCACCATTTGATCAGGCTTTGGCCCTGATCGCCGAGATGTTTGTTTCTCAGGTTTCCGCTGCACGTCTCAACGAGATCTTCGAAACGCCTTCCGCAGAAGGGGTGGATCACTTCGAGCCGGCTGGACACGACATTGAATTTAAGAATGTAAGTTTTGCCTATGACAGCGATATGGTCCTGCGCGATGTCAGTTTTATCGCCAAAGAAGGCGAGGTCACCGCTCTTGTCGGACCATCCGGTTCAGGAAAAAGTACCTGTGCCCGTCTGGCAGCGAGACTATGGGATGTATCCTCCGGAAAGATCGAAGTGGGTGGAGTCGACATTTCTTCAGTCGATCCCGAAACCCTTCTGAAGGATTATTCGATGGTCTTCCAGGATGTTGTACTGTTTGATGATACTGTCAGGGAAAACATCAGACTGGGGAAAAAGGGCGCAAGTGATGAAGAGGTATATGCAGCAGCTGAAGCGGCGAATTGCCTGGAATTCATCAACAAGCTGCCTGACGGTTTTGATACGCCAATCGGCGAAAACGGTACACGGCTTTCCGGAGGTGAACGTCAGAGGATCTCGATCGCCAGGGCATTGCTTAAAGATGCGCCGATCGTGCTTCTTGATGAGGCGACGGCTTCTCTGGATGTTGAGAATGAAACAAAAGTTCAGCAGGCTCTCTCAAGGCTTCTGACAGGAAAGACAGTGCTGGTCATCGCTCACCGCATGCGTACGGTCGAGTCGGCCGACAAGATCGTCGTCCTGAATGAAGGCAGGGTCGTTGAAGAAGGAAGGCCGGCAGATCTGTATCAGAAGAAGGACGGAGTCTTCAGACATATGTCGGATCTGCAGTCAGCCAGTGCCGGATGGAGCATATGAGGATATTTTATGAGAGCGAAATCGTTATGAAATCATTCCTTATCGTGTTACATGCCATCGTGGTTATAAGGATCATTATCCTTTTTTGTCTTTCGTATTTTTCAAAACCCAATGGTCAAAGAGAAAACAGAACTGGAAAAGAAGTACATTCATTATGCAACGCACCCGAATAAGGTATATGACGATAACGAATCTCATCTGCATATCCTTGATCAAACTTCAGACAGTATCATTGATAAGAAGAAAGCAGATAAGCAGATCAAAAGGATCAGTATTCTGAGTTCGGAAGCGGATATAGAAGAGGATCTTTTTACCGGGTTCCTCAAAACCAAGAGGACAAAATAACTTTGTAGAATAACATACGAATCTGGAAGGACCGAGATCAAAACTGTTTCTAAAGCTTATATTGCAGCGAATAAAGATTTTGTTGATTTTTGATCGATTAATGTTTAGGAACAGTTCATTAAAGTATAAATAAGCGAATACTTTTCATTCTGATAAAGGCTTCTGTTTTATAATTCGAAGCCTTTTTATTACAATGGAAACAGAAAGACAATCGGGATTTGCAGAGATGAAGTATGGCAATGAAATCAATGCGCGAACATATTGATGCTTACACAAAAGAAAAATACGATATTGATCCTGAAATCCTTCCGTTTTCCCGTGAGGATTATGAGATCTATCGTCACACCGAAACAGGAAAATGGTTTGCGGTGTTCATCGTAAAAGATCGCAGTGCCTTTGGTTTAGACGGAGAAGGTAAAACAGAAATCTTATGCGTAAAGCTCAGGGATTCTCTCTTGGCTGATTCTCTGATGGACCTGCCTGGCTATCTACGCGGGTTTCCAAGCAGCAAGTGGAATTGGGTGTCTGTTGTGCTTGACGGTACCGTTCCGTTTGAAGA
>JAZQIF010000053.1:0-2066 GCA_045540935.1 Erysipelotrichaceae bacterium
CAGGGAATCACCATTGAATACGATAAGTCCGAAAGGACTTTTTTGTTTTATATGTGTAAATTGTCTTTATTTCCGGTACTTTTTCATACTTTGATCATCTAAAAACCATTCATAATGAATCTTTCTGCAGAAATTTCAGAAGCACAGAAATCAGCAGATCTTTTGATAGACTCAGAATTCTTTCTTTTCCATGGCCCGCAGCGATAGGCGGTACAGGACAAACGCAATCAAAAGGTACATGATCAGTATTGCTGCTGCAAGTGCGATGACAGGCATCCTTAAAAGGATGTTTCCAAAAGCGATCAGACCGCTTTGAAGGCCCTGTATCCGTTTTACCGCAAATACCAGGATGAACGCGATCCCGTACATAACAAACATTGCCGTCCGGCTTTTCTCGACCCCATACTTTATTTCGATATAGATCATCAGAAACATCATCAGCGACATGGTCAAGGCAAAGCCGGCACCGAAAGACAATTCCGAGATCAGATCGACAGAAGCGCCTTTGACAGCCGAAGTCAGGAAATAGATGACCAGTCCAAGCAAGCAGCCCATGGCTTCCATCGCAAACGAATAGAGGAACTTCTCTTTCACATAGTCATTTCTGTTTACGGGCAGGCACATCAGAAAGGACATCCCGTTATCGTTTGAATCATAGCTGATCGTCCCGATTGCCAGGATTCCCATCAACATGCCGGTATAACCGATGATGAAAGAACCATCCATCGCAAAAGCCATGAAGATCGATATGAACAGGAAAAGCAGAAGATTGCGGCGATTGGAAAAATTCAGATAATAGTCTTTTATAAACAAGCCCTTCATTTCTTATTTCCCCCTGTCATGATCAGGATCAGATCATCGATGTTGCCGTTTTCAATGATGAGGTCAGGATAATTCTCCCTGTAGTATTCCTTTTCGTCGGTAAACAGAGAATAACCGAACTTTTCTTTTTTGTAAGCCAGAATGTGATCCTTTTCCAGTTTTTCAAACGTCTCTTCATCCGCCTTGATGACACCGTATTTATCCAACAGCTCATCGGTCTGTTCGTGTAGTAACAGCCTTCCTTCATCGATCAGATAGATGTCATCACAAAGTCCCTCAAGATCGGAAGAGATATGGGAAGAGATCAGCAAAGACACCTCATCATCTTGCGCCAGATATTCGCGAAGGATATCGAGGACTTCATTTCTTGCCTCAACGTCCAGCCCCGAAGTCGGCTCATCCATGATCAGCAGCTTTGCCTTATGGCACAAGGCGGCAATCACCTTGAGCTTGGCTTTCATGCCGGTCGAAAACTCTTTGATTTGTTTGTTTAAAGGAAGCTTCATTTTTTCGCTCAGATCCAGAAACTTTTCTTCATCAAAAGAGTGATACATATTCTTCAATATGTTTTTCACGGCATCTACGGTCAAATAGCCGGAAAATGAAGAATCCGATAAAGCAACACCCAATTGTTGTTTATCTTCACTCGTGAGACTGAATGCATCCTTGCCGAAGACCTTCACGCTTCCCTCATCTGTTTGAATCAGCCCCAGGATCGCTTTCAAAGTGGTAGACTTGCCGGCACCGTTTTTACCGACCAGTCCGCTGACCCTTCCTTTGGGAAGATCGAAAGAAAGATCCAGGGAAAAATCCTTATATTTCTTTTTAATTCCGTTGATCTGTATCATCGTAATCCTCCAGGATGATCTCAAAAATCTCCTTCAGTTCTTCTTTCTTCAATCCGGCAGAGAATGCCTTGGAAACGGTGAGCGAAAGATCGTCTTCGACCGCCTTCCTTCTCGCTTGCGCTGCCAGCTGGCCGTCTGCCGCATTCACAAAAGTCCCTTTGCCGTGAACTGTCGTAACAAGTCCTTCTTCTTCCAGAAAGTCATAGGCCCTCTTGACCGTCAGAGAAGAGATCCGCAGTTCAGCCGCCATAGTTCTGACGGAAGGAAGAACATCACCGTCCTTCAGTTCACCGGATATGATCTGTGCTTTGATCTGGTTCACGACCTGTTCATAGATCGGGACCATTGAAGAGTTTTGGATGATTATGCGCATATATCAAACCTCGATCTTATGAT
>JAZQIF010000054.1:0-8905 GCA_045540935.1 Erysipelotrichaceae bacterium
TGACTTCGAGACGATGCTGCACCTGGCGGATATTGGAAACGTTTCTGACGATCTGTTTCATATCGATGCCAAGTTCTCTTGCGATGCCGATACCCAGCAGGATGTTGGTGATATTGTGTTTGCCCAATAAGGAAGTCTTGAAATGATAGTCCTGTTCATCGATCGTCACATCGAAAGAGGAACCTTCCTTGGAATAACTGATATTCCTGGCAAACAGATCGGCATTCTCATTCTCGATGCCGACTGAAACGATCTTGCAGCGGTTTCTGATCGGATAGGAAGCGATATATTCGTTATCCAGATTGATGAAGCCTACCCCATCCAGAGGAAGCATCTCGATCTCCTGCATCTTCTCTTTGATGATGTTGTCAAGAGAGCGGAAGGTATTGAGGTGCTGCGGACCGATGGAAGTCACGACGCCGTATTTCGGTCTGACGAAATCCATCAGATAGGAAATATCGCCGACCTTGTCCGCCCCCATCTCACAGACGAAGACCTCATGGATCGGTTTTAACATTTCACGCACCGTCCTGGTGATGCCCATCGGCGTATTGTAGGAAGCCGGTGTGATCAGCGTCATCTTGTTTTCCGCGATGATGTCGTTGATGATATTCTTGGTCGAAGTCTTGCCATAGGAACCGGTGATGCCGATCTTGATCAATCTGTGATCGGAAGCCAGGATGCTTCTTGCTTCGCTTTCATAGCGGTTCTTGATGCCTTCCTCGATCGGAAGCGTGATCAAAGCCATCGGATAGATGAACAGATATGACAGGATGATGACAAGCACTGCCAGGATATCGGCCGGAAGTATCCTTCCTAAAAGGATGAATAAGACAAGTAAGATCACCATAACAATGATCTGACGCTTCACTCTGGCGGTGACGACTAAGTCCTTGACATAGACTTTCTTGCTTTCTTCATAGATCTGATAGATCGCAAAAGCCAGCACCAGCAGCAAGACGATGATCGTCTTTTCAAATTTCAACAGCGTACCGATCGTCAGGATGACGATGATAAAAACCAATGTTTTTGAAAAACGGATATTGTTTTTATGAAAGAGCCACTTGGAATAGCGGTAAAGCTCATAGTGGTTCTGCTGAAACATCTGCAAGGCCTGCTTGACATAGACAAAGCTCAGACCAAGAAATACGCACAGATATAACAGATTTATCAAAAGATCATTCATTGATAATCACTCCTTAAAAAGGCATCCAGCACCAGGCAGAAGCGGTTTGCCTGATGGAAATACGCGTAATGGTCATCATTTTCAAAGACCACGAGTGTGGCATCCGGCATCAGTTTTTCCATCAGCTTCCCCTTTTCCACAGGCGTTGCATCATCATTCTCACCAAACACCAGCAGCGTCTCTGCCTTGGCATCCTTCAATATCGGCGTGAGATCTTCGTTGACGATCTTCACGAATGTCTGACGCATCACACCCGAGGAATTGCGGTAGTCTTCGCTTCCCGCATTTTTCGTGAGCTGTTCCTTATATTGTTCAAACGGCTTCAAAGATAAGATCTTCTTGCCCAGTTTGTAACTGTAGACCTTGAGGTAGTAATCGACCCCTCTTTTATCTCTTACCCCGGCTGCACCGGTCAATACCATCTTATGGACCGGATAGCGGCTGGCATATCTTAAAGCGATGCGGCAGCCAAAAGAATGGCCGATAATGATCGGATCGCAGATGCCTTTCTCATCACAGAAATGTTTTACGAACTCGCAATATTCTTCACTTCCCCAGGCTGAAGTCGGCTCACCCGACTGTCCAAAACCGGGAAGATCGAGGTTATAAACATGAAAATGGCTTTTCAGGAATTCTCCGATGAAAGCCATCATTTCCGTATTCTGTCCCCATCCGTGAAGAAGTAAGACATCTCTTCCGTGATCCCCATATTCTTCATAATGGAGATCGATCTCATCGATCCGTATAAAACTCATGACTCAATTATACTCTTTTTGTTGTTCTTTTTCTTCGGCGCCTTTTTCATCTTGCGGTTGGTGTAGATGCGGAATACCACACCGTCATTCAGGTTTTCGCCGGTGATATTGTAACCATAGGTCTCAACGACTTTTTTGACGATCGAAAGACCCAGACCGAATTTTCCTTTGTTGCCCTTCTCATACGGCTTGAAGAGCTTGTCGAGACGATCTTCCGCGATATTCTCGCCGTCATTGTAGACTTCAAGCAGATTGTTGGACAGTGTGATGGTGATCTTCGAGGAAGCATAACGCAAGGCATTGTCCAGAAGGTTTTCGATGACGACGCGCCATGGTTCTTCGTCACCATGGAAGAAGACCTTGTCGTCAAGTTCCGTGATGATCTTGACGTCTGTGCGTATCACCGAAGCCGCCAGGATGGACTTCTGGATGAGCGGAGCCATTTCAAGATTCAGTATTCCTTCGTTGTTATCGACAAGATAGCCCATCTTGTTGTAGGTGATCAGGGAATAGACCTTCTTCTCCAGACGGTCAGCATTTTCGATGATGACATCGACGCTTTTTTCAAGCGTATCGTAGGGATAGATGCCGTCTTTGATCGATTCGGAGTAAGACTTGATGGTCGCGATCGGCGTCTTGAGGTCATGCGAGATATTCTGTATCATCTCATCGCGGATGTGCTGCTGCTGGGAGAGTTCTTCATTCATCGACACCAGAGCTTCCGCCACTTCACCGATCTCATCGTATCGCTCGACATTTAAAGTCGCCTTTTCCCCGGTCTTGATCTGATCGATATAGGTGATGATCTGGTCCAGAGGCCGTATCAAAGAAAAGACCCAGATGACGATCAGTCCGATCAGTCCGAAGAAGACATAGAACGTGATATTGATGACCGAATTGGAAAGTGCCGAAAGGAATTCCTGACGGAAGTCGTTCTTGACGATGGAGATCAGCCGGTTCTCGTTGTTTTCGCCAAAGGAGATGATCGAATAGACGATCGTATCGTTGCCCGATTCAAAGCTCGAATCGATCTTGCCGCCTTCCGGATCGGGATCGATGCGTTTGAGTATCGTCACATACTGTTCGGATACCGAATTGAGGTAACGTCCCGATTTCACGTTATAGACAAAATGTAAGACATTGGATTCCGACGAAAAGGATCGGGTCTCCAGATATTCGTTCTGCGAACGGTGTATGAAGACATACATCTGCGAGTTGACGAAGGTATCGATGTTCCTGTTAAGGAAGGTAAATACAAAAAGCAGCAAAACCACACCGGTGATAAACACGATCGTGAGGAATTGCTGGATAAGAGTAAAGTTTT
Source organism: Erysipelotrichaceae bacterium (assembly GCA_045540935.1). GTDB lineage: Bacteria > Bacillota_I > Bacilli_A > Erysipelotrichales > Erysipelotrichaceae > Colivicinus. The sequence continues at coordinate 3,266 of JAZQIF010000054.1, forward strand.
TTAACCAGATCCGTAAACGCTTCATCCTAGCCTGTATCCGAAACCGTAGATCGTCTGAATGTTCATGTCAGGCATCTTTTTTCTCAGCCTGCGCAGTGTATCATCGACGACACGGTCTGAACCGTAGTAATTCTCATCCCAGACCTTTTCAAGGATCTGTTCCCTTAAGAATGCCGTTCCCCTGTTTTTGACAAACAGCATCAGCAGATCGAATTCCTTGGTGGTCAGTTCGATCTGTTCCGCACCCTTGGTGACCGAACGCTGGTTCTCATCGATCTGATAGCCGTTGACTTCGATCTTGTCATCTTCTTTATATACTCGGCGGATGATGTTGTTGACGCGAAGCACCAGCTCTTTGGGCGAGAATGGTTTGGTGATGTAGTCATCGGAACCCTTCTCAAGACCGATGATGCGGTCAAATTCCTTATCTCTGGCTGACATGAAGACGACCGGGATATTGGCATTCTTGGATTTGATGATCTCGATCAGATCGAAACCCGACTTGTCATCCAGCATGATATCCAGGATCCACAGGTCGCAATACTCATCGATGTGCGAATAGGCCTCATCAAAAGTCAGGAAAGAATTGACTACATAACCTTCCTTTTCCAGATACGATCTTACCAGTTCGTTCAAATCTTTTTCGTCTTCGACGATGTTGATGATCTTTTTCATAACAACTCCATTATAAAACAAAAGGGGTCATTCATATAACCCCTTATGATCCTATTGATTTGCCTCGACGATCGTCACATTGACGGAAGAGTGATCCAGATAGTAGGAAACAAACGGATGGTCCTTCAGATCGACGCTGAGCGGAAGCGTATAGGTTCCCGGCTCTTCCGGCATCTCGAAGTAGACTTCGATGTCGTTGCTGGAAACGGCGTTGATGTTGTTTGTCGAACCGGAAAGTTCGATATTGACGCTGTTGAAGTCGATCTCGGAGATCGCCAGGTTGTTGTAGTTGTTTCTGGCGCTGAGCTGTATGTCTTCCAAAGTGAGCGTATCGATCGTGGAAAGCGTGACACGCACATTGACCACGGTGACATCACTTGCCGAGACACCGCTAGGCAAAGATACCGGTAACATGATCTCACGATCGACGTTTTCCGTGACGGTCGACATATCAAAGTTGACATAGACTTCGGAAATGTTGTTGAGGACATTTTCCGGCGCAAAGATCCTCGTCGTCTGATGGTCGATGATCTGTGCGGTATCGATCGCCAGCCCTGTCGGCACCTGACCGATCGGATTGAGTCGGATCGGCACTTCGATACTAGGTGAAGACAGCTTGACGGAAGCCGTGATCGAACTTGGGACGATCTCGGCATTGACGGCCTGACCGTTGCGGTCATAAGCGACTAACGGCGCTTCGATCTCAAAATCGGAAGTCTGGCCGCTGACATCGATCAAAGCCTTGACCAAGGCGATCGAATTGAGCGTATCCTGTGAGGCACGGATGTTGATCTTGGTGCCCTGGGCGAAGCTAGGTTCGCCTAAGATGTAACGGGAATCCATCTGATTCTGATTGATGAAATCATAGGTCAGATCGAATTGTCTCGTGGTCTTTTTCTTCAATGTGATCGTCACTTCGCTTGGCGAAACGATCGTGGAGACCGAATCACCGTAACCGACCGCATTGAGCTTGATGGTATGAGTACCTTCGGTATAACCTTCCAGATCGATCTGGCAATAGCCTTTACGGCTCGATGCGTTGTTGACGTTGACCGCTTCACCGGTGATCACGATCTCACAAGCCTGCGGAAGGCCTGAAAGTTCGAAGGTCTCGGAATTGTATCGGGCATTGATCGTCACGTTCGATAAGATCTTGGAAGAAGATAAGACGTTGTTTGTCGGATCGTAGGTCGCCACAAAGTAAGCCAGACAAGCCAGTAATAAGGCAAACAGGCCTAAGTATCTTTGCGAGAAGAAGATCCTATCGATCAAAGTGGAGATCCAGCGGAAGAACTTGAAGATGTTTTCTTCTACCGTTTCATACTGACCATGCTGGGTAGTCTTGGAAGCGATCTTTTTTGCGGTTTCCAGCTTCTTGTCGGAGTTATTCAACTGACTCATTGCCTGCCTCCTTATCCAGATTGTCTTCGATGATCAGAGTTTCTTCTTTTTCCTTTTCGGCCTTCTTCTGCAGCTTGATCTTGTTCTTGCTGCGGTTGTTGAAAGGCACTTTCATATCCGGTTCGGAAGAAGTGACGTCATCACTCTCCTCGTTCCTTCTGAACAAAGAGAAACCTTTTCTGCTGTTTGATTCATCGCGGATCTCGACAACGACATCATCTTCCATCAGAAGCGAATTCCTTCTTCTGGAGCCCTTTTCGATCGTTGTCGTATCGTTACAGATGACTCTGCGTAAATAGTCTTTCAGCTGCTTTTCATCGACGGAGAAGATCCTGCCGTTTTCTGCGATCGAGATCGCCGAAGTCTCTTCGGAAACGACGATCGTCAGACAGTCGGAAACTTCTGCGATACCCAAAGCTGCTCTGTGTCTTGCGCCATACCTTGAAGAAAGGTTGACATTGGTCGGCGGGAAATACGCACTTGCGCAGGCAACCCTGTCACCCTGGATGATGACCGCACCGTCATGTAACGGCGTCGTCGTCATGAAGATCGAACAAAGAAGTTCCTTGGTGACTTCCGCATTGACGGAAATACCGGTCTTGATGTAGTCCTGCAAAGACTGGGACTGCTCGATAGTGATCAAAGCACCCACCTTCTGCTGTGACAGCGTGATCGTTGCTTCATATAACTGTTCGGCCAGGTGTTCCTTTTCATTTGCCAGCAGGGAGTTGATCCTGGAGAAGGCATTGGTCTTGCCGATCTTCTCGAGAAGTCCGCGGATCTCCGGCTGGAAGATGATGATACAGGCCAGTAAGCCCCAGTTGATGAAGATGTCTGTGAAATATGTCAAAGTCGATAAGCCCAGCAGTTTTGCCAAACCGTTGACTGCAACGACCGCAATGATGCCTTTAAAGATCTGAACCGTACGGGAATTGTTCCTGATCGCCTTGATGGCGTAATAAAACAGGAACCACATTATGGCTATATCTATTACGATCCTGAATACCGACCAGATATTCTGTAATGCCAGATTGATATTATAGTCAGCCATACTTCCTCCTTTTTATACAATTAAAAATTATACCATGAATACTTGATCACATACCAAGTGAAAACAAAAAGCCCTTTCGGACTTTATTGTCAATGGCGTGCTCAACAGGACTTGAACCCGCAACCTTTTGAATCGGAATCAAATGCTCTATCCACTTGAGCTATGAGCACATCAGTTCGTGGAACCGAAGCCTCCGTGCCTGTTTTTCTTTACCTCATCTTCATCCGCAAGATAGAATCTGACAAACAGCCCCTGGGCAAATCGTTCCCCTTCTTTGATGACCATATCCTTATTGCCGTGATTTGCCACCGCAATGATGATATGACCTTCGTTATCTGCTTCATAATAGTCCGAATCGATGATCCCTACCGTATTCAGCAAAACCATCTGGTATTTGAAACCGAAAGAAGAACGCGGATAGATCTGTAAGACATACCCCTCATCGATCTTACAGCGGATACCCGTCGGGATCTTTATCGTTTCGCTTGGTTTCAGCGTCACTTCGAACGGACAGCAGAAGTCATAACCCGCGGAGCCTTTGGTCGCTCGAACGGGCAAATTTATAGTATCATAATAAACGTCATCGAGTTCACAAAGATTTTTAAGATCGGCGGCGAACTGTGACCTGCTCACTTTTTCAAATTCTGCGATTTTCATGAATTTATTTTAACAAATCTATTGCGAAATTAGAATTAGTGTGTTATATTGAATAAGCGCTAATTCAACAAGCAAGGCGTGTGCTGAAGAAGTACTCAAGTGGTTGAAGAGGTGGCCCTGCTAAGGCCATAGGTCGGCTTGTCTGGCGCGCGGGTTCAAATCCCGCCTTCTTCGCCAATCAGATGCAGATGTAGTTCAATGGTAGAACGCCACCTTGCCAAGGTGGACACGAGGGTTCAATTCCCTTCATCTGCTCCTTCATGGTGCGTTAGCGAAGTTGGTTATCGTGCCTCCCTGTCACGGAGGAGATCACGGGTTCGAGTCCCGTACGCACCGCCATCTAAGAATGAAAAGTCTCGTGAGAGGCTTTTTTCTTGTTTCATTTATTTGCTTATTTCAATGATCCCGGAACAATACGAAACCGGGATATAGATCAGATCAGGAAAGTTGCTTTTCAGTTCTTCGACAACGAAATAGACCTCCTCATCATCCCAGGCATCCCCTGTCTGTTTCTTGCACGTTTCCAGTTCTTCACGGGTCTTGAAGACTACATCACCGATCAGTATCTTTCCGTTTTCTTTCAGCTTCTGAAGCAAAGAATGCAGCAGTGTTATCTTTTCTTTATCCGTGAGATGATGCAATGAATAAGTCGCAATGATATAGTCATAGTCTTCTGATTCCAGTGGTTCTACCAATCCGTTCGTCAGGTCCCCTTCATAAAGATGAGCATTCGGCATCTTCTTATTAGCCAGCTCGATCATCTTTTTTGAAAAATCCTGGCCATAGATCTTACAGCCTCTTTTATACAGTTCATATGTCAGCACAGCCGTTCCAAAGCCCAGATCCAGGACCTTGACATTCGATGTATTCGCAATCTTTTGAAAGATCCTCTTCAGAATCTCTTTATATCCGGCAAAAGGATATGCGCCCGTTTCATCCGATCTTTCTACCGATCCATCATATTCTTCTGCCCACTGATCAAAACCTGTTTTATTCAGCATATACTCATATAGTCTCCTGTCATTTCCAGTTCAATTCCAGTTTTCTTTTTTTATTGACGCAATCAGAAAGATACATATTGATCAAGGTCTGATAAGGAATACCATTTTCATTTGACAGATCTTTGAAATACTCGATCGTCGAAGGATCGATCTTTATTGTGATCTGTTTCTTCAGTTCCTTGGCATACGGATTCTTCCTTGGATTCAGTTTTTTGATATCATATTCTTCTCTCATGACATTACCATCCTTTCTTTAATTCGATATAATCTTTTTCTTCTGATTTTGTGGCCTTTCTGGCAGATATCAGTCGAATGACTTTATCTTTGTCTCTGTAACAATGGCATACCATCAACAGGTTTGCTTTAGCAGATATGCCCATGATGATAAAACGTTCTTCATTATCGGAATGATCCGGATCATCAAACACGATCGCTTCCGGATCATAAAACACACTAGACGCTTCCGTAAAAGTAAAATGCCATGTTTTTTTATATTGATCTCATTCTTGTTTTTATACCATTCAAATCTGATCATCGAATCCTCCTATAATTATTATATATTTACTTTATATTTACTTCAATATGTGCAGGCAATCGCTTTGATCATCTATAAATCAATTTGTGATACGTTTGTGATACGCTACCGCTTAATCGATATCTCTTTTTATTATTTTTTCTAAATCAATATCAACTTCTGTTGTTTATGAAAGTCCTTATTAATAAGGCTTTCTTAAACTTTTTCTGTGAAACTCTTTTATTCTCGATTTTCTTCAAAAACTCTCGAAGTCTCCCGTACGCACCGCCATCTAAGCGTAAAAAGCCTTTAAAACAAGGGTTTTTTCATGTTTTCGTCAT
>JAZQIF010000055.1:0-3936 GCA_045540935.1 Erysipelotrichaceae bacterium
GTCGTTCCCAACAACAAAGGTAGAAAAAACACATCCTTTATCTACCTTACAGAGTCCTATCGTGATGGCGGCAGGGTAAAACACCGCACCATCAGGGATCTCGGTCTGTTTGACAATGATCAAATCCCCTATATAAGGGCAGCCTTCATGAAGAAAAAGCCGCGACTTGTCTATGATGACAAGTAGTATAGAAGCTTGAAGCTAAGAAAAATACTCAACGCATTCTCTTCCATCATTTCTGATCCTTCTTTATCTGAACACGCCAGGATCATTCCGTCTTCCTTTACAAGAGAAAACGGCAAGATGCCTTTAAAGGTTCTTCTTACTTATCTTATCTTCAGACACGGCAAGACTCTCTTGCAGGATATAAGCGATATCTATCCGGATCTGGGCATATACGATCTTCCAAGCAAGCAGGCAGTGCTTAAAAGGATGAGGATACTCAACTATGATATCTGGATGAAGATCCAGAAGCTCTATCTTGAAAGGATCTATAAGCCTGTGAAGAAGGAAACATACAAGGGATATCTTCTTCTGGCAGTGGATGGAACTTTTATCACACTTCCTAAGGATCCTGCTCTGGGGAACATCTTTGGCAAGAATTTGGGCGGTCGCATTTCATCAAATCCTCCCCAGGCCAAGGTATCGATGATCTATGATGTCTTAAACAGAGTCATACTTGATTTTAGGATCGTTCATCAGGACATATCGGAGATCACTCTTCTTTTCAGACATCTTGAAGCTCTTGAAGATCTTCTGAGAGACTATAAGGTGATTCTGATGGCGGACAGGTATTACGGCTCAGCCGAACTGTTCAAGTATTGCGAGATGAAAGGCTATAAGTATATCGTCAGAGCCAAATCCAATTTCTTCAAGCGTCACAGAGAAAAGCTTGATAAGCAAGCTGAGGATGTATCTTTTGATGTCGAGATCGATAAAGTGTGGCAGAAAAGAATCATCCGGGATCATATCAGGGATTACATAAAAGATCATCATTTGATGAAGATCAGGCTGATCAGGAATCATTATGAATATGATGAACAATATCTGGAAAAGGACAGATATCACCATCCAAAACACATCGGCATTGATGTCGAGTACTTCACTGATCTTGATGAAGAAAGTTTCACAAAACAGGACATCATAGACCTTTATCACAATGACCGCTGGGATATTGAGACCGGATATGGAACTTTGAAGACCTTTATTGACATCGAACAGGTCAATTCCTTCAATCCGATCACAATAATAAACGAGATAAGTTCAAGGATGATCTTCTATAATCTGGAGTCACTCCTGTTCAAAGCCTGTGAAGATAAGAAAGACAAAGATCATCTCCCCAACAGCAAGCACATCATCGAGATGTGCAGATCATCGCCTTTTGTATCATCGTTTTTCAAAGGGAAGTTCAGCAACGGCTATCTGAAAGATCTCATCGAAGAATGTTCAAGAGCGAAGATCCTGATCAGGAAGGATCGTCATTACAGGCGATGGGGCAAGTTCAGAAACACACTTAAGCAGGATCGCCACCGTATGGATGGAAGGAACAATCCGCCATTAAGGCTAACAAAAGCCGGTATCTTAACCTCGAACAGCTGATACCGGCAAGTAGTATAGAGACAAAGCTCTTTCTGATTAAAGAATAAACCGAAACAGACTCAATAATCAATGGATGTGACAATAAAACCGATCATTACAGATCCTCTGCAATATGTTTATATACACTTTAGAAAAACATCAACAGTATTCTGAAATGATCAATAAAAGAAAAAGGCGCAACCACTTCTGGGTTTACGCCATTGGGCTGTTTTACAGCCCTTATCAGTAATTCAGGTAGTTCTCGCTCTTTGGCGGAAAGTCGTTGCAATCAAGTCTTGGAAGTAACAATCTATTGTCCTTATCCGTATCAACAGTCCTTACTTCGGTAGTCATGCCCAGCTTGCAACCCTTTGATTTAAGATATGACAGGACGTCATCATTGTAATCGCCATAAGGATAATTCATGATGAAACAGTCTTTATCGATGACATCGCTCAACACTTCCATCGCCTTTTCAGTATCTTCATGCATCTTCTTTTCATCAAGTTTGCCTAACCAATAATGGTCATAACCGTGCAGACCGATATACATTCCGTTTCTCTTCATGCATTTGATCTGATCAAGATTCAGATATAATTCTCTGGCAAATTTGCTTTCCTCGATTCCGACATATTTCGCAAACAGCTCACTAGTTATGCGGTTTCTGAGTTTTTCCGGTAAAGCCATCTGTAAGATCCTTTTGACAAAGATCACTTCTTTGGGATCGAACCTGTTGGCGATCGCATATTTTTCGATCAGTTCCTCTTTGCTGAACTCATTGTATTCGTTATTGAAGATCAGTTCATCGATCTTTTTCAATACTTCGTTATAAAGATCATCGATCGGCGCACTGGCCAAAACAAAATGGATCTTGTTGACATCGAGCATCACATTTTCCGTGAAAGTCTTGCCCGGAATAAAGAAAGATCCCTGCATACCGTTTTCCTGCAATATGGGAAAAGCGGTCGTGAAATGATCGATATAACCATCGTCAAATGTCAAAAGCAAAGGTCTTTCAGGGAGCTTTGTTCCCCGATCATAATGATCGATAAGGTCTTCGATCGTGATCGGATCGAAATTCTCTTTAAAAAAAGCGATCTGTTTTTTAAACAAAGATACATCCAGACCTTTTATCTCGGGATAACGGCTGTTTTTCAGATCTCTGACATAGTGATACATCGAAATATATACTTTACTCATCTTAAAGCTTCCTCACTACTTCCTTCAAAGCGATGGCCGTTTCTTTGAATCTGGCATATTCATCTTCGGCCCATCTTTCTTCCAGTCTTCTTTCGACTCCACTGCCACCGATGATCGAAGGAACCGACAACGAGACATCTTCGATCCCGTATTCACCTCTCAAGACGGAAGTCACAGGCGCGATAGTCTGACGCTGATTGAGTATCGCATCGGCAATATAACAGACACAGGTCGCAATGCCATAATGGGTCTTCCCCTTATCTCTGATGATCTCGGCACCCAAACCTCTTACTGATCTCGCCATTTCAGTTCTGATCTCTTCATCCCATCTGAGTCCTACATCGTGACAATATTCTTCCACCGGTACACCGGCGATCGAAAGTCTGCTCCAGATAGGGACCTGTTTTTCACCATGTTCTCCCACGATCGTGCCCTTTACCACCTCGGTATTGAGGCCAACATAGTCGGCTACCGATCTGATGAGCCTTGAGGAATCCAGAATATTGCCGGTACCAAAGACTCTTCCATCCGGCAGATCGAGTAATTTTGTGCACTTATAAGTCAGGATATCGACCGGATTGGCGACCATCAGGATCACACCACGATTATAAAATGGTTTGATGTTGTTGATGACATCTTCCAAGATCAGGATATTGTCACTTATCAGATCATTGCGATCTTCACCGACTCTTCTGTTACGCCCGGCAGTGATGATGATCAGATCGCAATTGGCACAATCCTTGTAATCTCCGCTTCTTACCGAAGAGACACCCATATAGGATATGCCATGTTGAATATCAAGGGCCTCACCTTCCGCTCTTTTGCGGTCCTTATCGATCAGAATGATCTCAAAAGCCAGATTTCTGATCGTTAACGCATACGCAATAGAGGCTCCGACGTTGCCGGAACCGATGATGACGACTTTACGATTATGTACCAGATTGATATCAGCCATATATTTCTCTTTCACTTATACGAGCGGACCGCCCAGCGTATTCCATCTCACCAGTCTATCCATGATATACATGCCATCCCATGGCGATTCAAAGTTCAACATCCTGCCGCAGACCGGAAATCTCACCGCTCCTTTTTCCGCTGCTTTGATCGCAAATCTTTCAGCTTTTTCTTTTTCGGCTGCCAAACCGATCGTTTGAATAT
>JAZQIF010000056.1:0-25235 GCA_045540935.1 Erysipelotrichaceae bacterium
GATGAAGAAGTGTTTCACAGAGCTTTCCAATGAATTTGGTGAAGATAAGATCGGTACGGCAAGAAAGGACCGTTATGGCAGATGGAGCGATGAGATCGACGATGCCGATATCGTCGTCTTCCCGTCACCTTACAATGTATCGGTCTATAAATACAATGTCCGTTATTGCCTGGGCAGGCAGATCTTGCCGCTGATCGTCAATTACGGCTATTATCGTTCGATCTATGACAGGCAGATCATGTCTTCTTTCAATTATGCTTATTTCTGGAAGGTCTTCATTGAAAATGAAGATGTCATGAAAGAATATGAAGAATATTCGTATCGCAAAGGTGAGAATGGGGAAATCGTCGGCTATATCAAGATGGATGATATGGCGGATGTGAAGAAAGAGGAAAAGGATAGAAAGACGATCCTGCTGGCCCTTCATCATTCGATCGACGGCGGCTACAACAACATCCTTTCTCTGGCGAATTTTGTGCGCTATTTCGAGTATTTTGAAACGTTGCCGGACCGCTATCCGGATATCGATTTCATTTACCGGCCACATCCGTTCTTATTTGAATCGCTGCGTATGGCAAAGGGCTGGGATGAAAATATGCGTGATGAATATATCAGCAAGATGAAGGCCAAACCGAATGTGATCTGGTCCGATCAGGGGAATTATTTTTCTGAATTCGTGAATTCGGATGCCTGCATCCAGGACTGCGGTTCCTTCCTTGTCGAATATATGTATACCGGCAAACCGTGCTGCTACATGTTGAAGAGCGAAGAGGACATCGAAAGAAAGTTTGCGCCATTGGGCAAAAAATGTCTTGAACAGTGTTATCTTTCCTATACGACAAAGCAGATCGATGAATTCATCGAAGATGTCGTGGTAAGTGGAAATGACAGTAAAAAAGAAATAAGAGAAAGCTTCATGAAAGAAGTCATGGTCAATTATCCCCATGCGGCCGATAAAGCCTTGGATCTCATTAGGATGGAATTGCTGGAGGGAAGTGAAGGATGAAGAAAGTCATTACCTATGGGACCTTCGATCTGCTTCATTACGGCCACATACTTCTGTTGAAGAGGGCAAAAGCATTGGGCGATCATCTGATCGTAGGTCTTTCCAGCGATGCGTTCAATGAAAAGGAAAAACACAAGGTCACGTATCAGAGCTTCGAAGAACGCAAAGAGATGCTGGAAGCGATACGCTATGTCGATGAGATCATCACCGAGGACAGCTGGGAACAGAAGAAAGAAGATGTGCATAAATATGATATCGATGTCTTTGTGATCGGCGATGACTGGAAGGGACATTTCGACTTCCTTCAAAAGGAAGGCGTAGAAGTCGTATATCTTCAAAGGACACCGGAGATCTCAAGCACTCTGATCAAAGAAAACCTGCATGGAAAAAATGAAAGATGAGAAAAGGCGTTACTGCCTTTTTCTTTATGCCTCTCTTTGTGAAAGGGCATATCTGATATAATGTTTAAGATATGAAGAGGTTTCAGGACAAAAAAAGATTGATCGCTTTCACTCTGATGTTAGTCATCGCACTTTTGTTCAGTCTTTTTTCCGTCCTGATGATCACAAAGGGAAACAGACAGGAAAATGATTCAGTGATCTGTGTCAATGATCATAAAAAAGGTGTGAGGATAGTTCCTGAATTGACAGAAGACAGCTGCCGCATCTATCTTCCTTCGGGTTTTTCTTTGGCGGATCTCAAGCTGATGAAGGGGGATCGGGTGATCGAAGAGGACCTTGTTTCAGCGGAAAAGAAAAAAAGACTGCAGATCGATGGCAGGGAATACAGACTGGAGATCATCCGGATGGATGAGGTCCCGACGCTTTTTATCGATGTGAAGACCGGCGATATCGATAAGGTCAATGCGGATGCCTATAAAAAGGAAAAGGCGAGGGCTCTTCTTCAGGTCTTGGATGAAAACGGGGACTTTGATCTTCAGGAATATGCGTCGATCAAGGGAAGAGGCAATACGTCCTGGCGTTTTTATGATAAGAAGCCTTACAACATCCGCTTTGACAGCGATGTTAAGATATTGGGCATGGAAGCCGATGAACACTGGGTCTTACTGGCAAACGGGGCGGACGGTCTGGAGATCGATAATGCCCTGGTCTATGATTTCGGCAGACAGCTTTCATTGTCGTATGTCCCCGATCACAGATATATCAATGTCTATATCGATGGGAAGTATAATGGCCTGTATCTCTTGTGTGAAAAGATCGAAGTCTCAAAAAGCCGTTTAGACCTGAAGCGGGATGCTTCCTATCTTCTGGAGATCGATCTCAATGCGACAAGCGATCTGTTGGATCATTATTTCATCAGCGAAGGAAACAACCTCGTGGAGGTCCACTATCCTGAGGCCGTGAACAGTTCCTATCTTGAGAAGATCGAAAGCGAAGTCAATGCGTTCGAAAATGCGCTGCAAGATCTTTCCAGTGATCGCTGGAAAGAGATGATCGATATCGATTCTTTTGCGCGGGTCTATCTGATCGATGAGCTTTTTGAAAATGTGGATGGCGGCTATTGCAGTGTCTTTCTTTATAAGGATGATGAAGGAAAGCTGGTACGGGGTCCGATCTGGGACTATGACCGCTGTTTTGGCTATGGGACAAGGCTGATCATGGCCGGCAATGCGAGAAAATATGGCAATCAGATCAGTGATTCTTACAATTACTGGCTCTTGAAGCGGAATGAATTCAAAGAAAGGGTCAAAGAGATCTATGAAGAAGAGTTTATTCCGCTTTTGGAAAACTATGCCTATGCAAGGATCTCGGAGATCGAGGAGCAGATCGAAGCTTCCTATAAGGCGGATTGTCTTGTCTGGGATACGAAAGAATTGACAGGATTGAGCGATACGATACAGACGTTCTTAGAGTCAAGAAGTGCGTTTTTAAAAGACTATTTTGAAAATGAAGAAAACTATGTAAAAGTGCAGATCGAAGACGAGTTTCATTATCTGAACAACTTCATCCTGGAAAAAGGCAGAAGCATCTATGAGGCATATGATCTGAATGAGGATCTGCTTGATGTGACGCTTTACGATATGGAAAGCGGAGAAGTATTTGATTCAAGAAGTCTCATAAGTGAAGACCTCACTCTTGTAAGAGGCGGGACCTATGAACATGAACTTCCTGATCTAAGAGTCGTGAAGGAGCAGAATATCGGTTTCTTCAATATCATTTTCGCTGTTGTTTTCTTGTTTTGTTTTGGTGCATCTGTACATATAATTAAAAAGAGAATCAAAGATGGAAAAGTTTCGTCATGAATTCAAATATCTCATCTCTTATGAACGGATGAGGATCATCGAAGATCGTCTGAAACAGGTCATGAAGATCGACCCGCACGTCAAAGACGGGCGCTATCTGATCACATCCTTATATTATGATGATCTGTATGACAACTGTTTCTATGAGGTCGCTGCGGGCGTCGATCTGCGAAAGAAATACCGCATCCGGTATTACAACCACGACAGTTCCGCCGTCTTTCTGGAATGCAAAGCAAAGCGGAATAATATGATGCTGAAGCGTTCCCACCGGCTGAAGGAATCTGAGGCGCTGCGGCTTTCCAAAGGAATTTATCTTCGCGACATCGCCTTACAGGATGATGTCTGCAAGGAACTGTCCTATAAGATGATGGCGGAAGGCTATGTGCCAAAGGTGATCGTCGAATATGAAAGAGTCCCGTATGTCTTTGAAGCCGGGAATATCCGTATCACCTTTGATATGAACATCTGTTCTTCCATGGACCTGAAGAATTTCTTAGGTTCCTATGGGTATAAAAGAAGTGTGCTTCCGTGTGAGAGTCTGATCATGGAAGTGAAATATGATGAATATCTGCCGGCAGTCATCTATGACTGCATCGACACCGGAAACCTGGAGCAGTTATCGATCTCCAAGTATACGCTCTGTCGCAAATATATGATTCAAGCGGAGGACCTGTTATGAATATGGATGAATTCTTAAGTACAGTATTGGACGCCATTGCCGGCGGCTGGAGCAAGCCGATCGGTTCTTTGGAGGTCTTTGTTTCCTTATGCCTGGCGGCTTTGATCGGCTTATATATCTATGTCGTCTATATCCTGATGACCAGAAGGACGTTTTATTCCAAGGACTTCAATATCACGCTGGCATGCGTGACTCTGATCACTGCCGGACTGGTCGCAGCGATACAGTCGAGCTTACTAGTGACATTGAGCGTCGGCGGCGCCTTGTCCATCATCCGTTTCCGTACGGCGATCAAGTCTCCGATCGATCTGATGTTTCTGTTCTGGGGCATCGCGGCGGGCATCATGTGCGGTACCGGCGTGAGTGGCTTTGCGATGATGTTATCAGTATTTCTGACTGTTATGGTAGTCATCCTTTCCAAGCTTCCGTTATTGAAGGCACCGCAGATATTGATCATCAATGCGAAAAGCTATACTGACCTGGAAGATATCAAGACGGTGATCTCAAGAAATGCAAGCTACTATTCGATCAAGTCGGAATCTCTTTCAACTTTGGATCATGATGTGACTGTCGAGTTAAGATGCAAGGATACCCAGACCCTCATCAAAGAATTAGGAGTTGTACGGGGTGTGGAATCCGTGTCGATCCTGGAACATAATGGCGATGTTTCTTTTTGAGATATGAGATATAATAGTACCATGAAATTTTTGAAAAAGATCTTTATCGTGTGCCTGTGCCTGTCTATGGCGGGTGTCCCGCACTATGGGGTTTCTGCCGAAGAAGAAAACAGAAGCGCACAGATCGGCGATATCAACGCTGATGGAAAGATCGATACCCTGGATTATGTCCTGCTGAAGAAACATCTCTCCGGCCAGAGCGAGATCACTGATCCTTCTGTACTTGATGTATGTGATGTCAACCGGAATGGTGAAGTTGAAGACAGGGATCTTTTGCGTTTGAAAAACATCGTCTACTATGACGATGTCGAAGATATGGAGCTGAACGTCTCTTCCAAAGAGATCCATACCAAATACCAGAGGGCCTTGCTGGAAGAGGGCTATGAGTCGTTCAAGACGAACTGCCGGGGCGGCGAAGGAGCGGAACCGATCTATCTGGATTTTGGTCCGGAGATCATTTCCGAGGCTTCTTCTTATACGGTCCGGGTCTCCGAAAAACCGGATATGTCAGATGCCAAGACCTATACTTCTTCTTCAAGACAGGTCCGTATCGATAATTCCAAAGTCCAGACGCTTTACTTCTGGAAAGTTTCCAATTCCAAGATGACTTCCACTATGCAGGCTTTCTATGTGGATGATGTGCCGGTGGCGAATTTTTCGATCACGACGATCGGCAATGCCCGTGATTTCGGCGGTTTTGAAACGGAAGACGGCTTCCTTGTGAAAAAGGGGATGTTATATCGCGGCTATATGATGTCCGAGGATTCGAAACTGCAGAAAAACAGGGATATCCTGATCAATGATATCGGGATACAGACAGAGATCGATATCAAGGAAAAACAGTCGGATTCTTCGATCTATTACAATACTTCGGAGCTCAACAGAAAACCGAATTCGGATTTCGAGCATTATCTGCGCCGTTATCTTGACTACGACATGTACAGCGGCTATCTCAATCCTAGCGCGAACTACGATTCTCTGCCCAATGTCTTCAAGATCTTTGAAGATCTTGCGGATGAAAGCAATTATCCGATCTATATCCACTGCCGGATCGGCGCTGACCGTACCGGTTTCATGTGCTTTCTGATCAATGCCTTATGCGGCGTTTCTTTAGAAGACTGTTATCTTGACTATACGTTCACGACCTATGCCGGTCATCAGAGGAACCACTATTCGATCTCTGAGGCTTATGTCAAACAGATCGAAATGACCGAAGGGCGTACTTTTGCGGAAAAGACCAAGAACCTGCTTCTGAAGGTGGCAAGGACTTACGCAAACAAGAATAAGAATAAGATCGGCATGTCTGCCGATGAATATGTCGAATGGCTTTCCGATAATATCGATGCGATGACAGCGATCTTAAAAGAAAGAAAGCCGTCGACCAAGACCTATCTCAAATATCCAAAGGCAGTTTCCACTGTCCTTCTTTGCAACGGCAGCGAACAGACCTTCGAGATCGAAGATGATTACCTGTTCAATGTTTCGGGCAACAAGGCAACAGCGGAAGGCGAGTATACGGCGGTGATCTCTTTGAAAGATCCGTATACCTATTCCTGGGCAGATGGCTCAAAATCCGATATCACTTTGAACTGGCGGATCAGCGATGAAAGAGCTTATGTCGATGCTCCGGTCGTTGAAGAAGCACAGTTTACTTATAATGGCGAGGAACAGAAGCTGGCGATCGAGGAACAGGAATACTACACGATACAAGATAGTGCAAAGACCGATGCCGGCGAGTATGAAGCGATCGTTTCATTGACCGATAAAACAAAATATATGTGGGCAGATGGATCAAGCGATGATCTGAAGTTCACGTGGAAGATCGAACCGGCGCAGATCGATGTCAGTTCGATCATCCTGGAAGATGTCACATACATCTACGATGGGCAAGAGAAAGTCTTAGAGTATAACGGAGAACTGCCTGAGGGCATCGCATCTGTGGAATACAGTGAAAATAAGACCATCGGTCATCCAAATGAGCTCACGAAACTCGAAGTGACGATGTCTTTCGTGACGGAAAGTGAGAACTATGTCGTACCGGAAGCTAAGAGCGCGATACTGACGATCGAGCCGCTGTTTACGCAGTTCAATGTCGAACTTGATGAAGATCTCTCTGATGAGCTCAATGAAGTATCGACACTTGCGATCGTTTATGGCCAGGAATATGAACTGCCTGTATGCCATAAGGAAGGCTATGAATTCTTAGGCTGGTGCATCATGATCAATGGTAAGCCTGTCATCGTTGAAAACAAGGGCATCTGGCAATATGCGACGAAGGATGAAACAGTGAAACTGATTCCGTTATTCGGAAGTAACGAAGAACTTGAGACCAATATCAGCGAGCAGGAAGGAAAAATTCAGATCGAACTGAATGAAGAAGGAGAAGGTGTCGCTTTGATCATGGAAAGCGATATGCCTTTAACGGATGAAGATCTCTCCCAGGCATCGATCATCGGTCTTTATAAGATGAGTTCCAATGCCCGTTTCAATATCGAAACAGCGGAAGAAAACTTCAAATATTACTATCTTGTCTTAGATGGAAAGATCATCAGGGAACTTGTAGAAACGCTTCCCGAAGAGGAGGCACAATGAACTATAGGAAACCGGGAATGACCCTATTGAAATACCTGATCGTCGCCCTCCTTGTTTTGGGAGTACTTCCTTTCAATGCGAAAGAAGTCTACGCGGATGGCGGCGTCAGCGTTTCGACCGATCACATGTCGATGAACATCAACGATGAAAAGGTCTTCCGCATCAAGGCGGATAACTGCGTTGCGGACATCGATATCTACTCTAGCGATGAGAGCATCGCCATGGTCTCTCAGGATGCCGTATGGCTCGACAACGAATCTGTTCTGATCACGGTGACGGCGCATAAGGCCGGAAACTGTATCCTCACCATCGATGTCAAGGATGCGGCGACCTATGACGAGCAGCGTTTTACAGCTACCTATAGGATCAGTGTAGAAGTGAAAAAAGACCTTCTGCCGCAGGAAGTCCTGACGCCATATGCCTCGATCGAATCTTCTGAAGTCTCGCAGGGCACGAAGCTCTTCTTGCATTGTGATACGCCGGATTCGACGATCTATTATTCGATCAATGACGCAGGTTATGTCGAATATGATGATGCACTGACGCTGTCTTCATCGATCGCCGATGCGGATAAGAAGATCTTAATATCAGCCTACGCGACAAAGGCTTCCTATACCGATTCGCCGGTCAATGAGTATCAGTACACGATCACTGAAAGCGAAGAAGATTACGGTACGATCACCGAGGAAGACAGACAGATCTACGATGATCCGTCTGAGATCCCGCAGGGCTTCTGGCTCACCGGGGTCAAAGACATGACCTATACGGGCAAAGCACTTACCCAGGAAAACGTTCATGTCTATTACCATACGACGCTTTTAGAAGAGAAGAAGGATTATTCGATCTCTTATAAGAACAATACCAATGCCGGAACGGCAATCTTGAATGTTACAGGCAAAGGAAACTACAACGGTTCTTTGAGCAAGACGTTCACGATCAAGGGCATCACGATCGATCCGCAAGTGACTGTCACAGATACTTATGGCTATTCCAAGTCCGGCGTTTTGCCGACCGTGAAGGTGGCCAATAACGGCAAGAACCTGAAGAATAAGACGGATTATACCGTCACGATCCTTAACAGTGCCGGCAATGCCGTCGAGAAGATGTATGAAGCAGGCCAGTATACGATCAAAGTAAACGGCAATGGCAATTACAGCTTCATCAGACAGGCTGCCGTCAAAGTTGCGGGAGCAGATCAGAAGTTCGTATCAAAGCTCAGCATCTCATTACCGTCGTCCAAACTCTTCGACTACGAATATGACGGAACGGCTAAGGAACCGATCCCGACGGTCAAAGATGGAAAGGTCGATCTCAAGGATGAACTCTATGATCTTTTTGACATCCGTTATGAGAACAATGTGAATGCCGGAACGGCAAGTGTGATCATCACGGCAAAAGACAGCTGTAAAGAATACGCCGGATCAGTGACCAAGACCTTCAAGATCAACGGCATCGCCTTATCCAAGGCAAAGCTGGATGGTTTTGTTTCTTCGCTGGATTATTCGGGAGGCGAAGTCAGACAGAACATCACACTGACACTTGACGGAAAGACCTTGAAAGAGGGAACGGACTATGTGATCAGCTACAGCGACAATACGGCCATCGGCAAGGCGACGATGCTGGTGGAAGGACGCGGCATCTATTCCGGTTCGATCAAAAAGACATATAAGATCAACGGTTTTGCGATCTCAAAGGCGACAGTTACCGGCATCTATGACAAGGGATATACCGGAACGGCGATCGTACAGGATGGCTTGGTCGTGCGCTATGATGGCAAAGTCTTAACGCAAGATCAGGACTATGAGCTTACATATAAGAATAACATCAAGGCCGGCTCGGCAAGCATCGAGATCAAGGGCCTGGGTGCCTATACGGGAACATTAAAGAAGTCGTTCAAGATCATTCAGACGGATATCAGCAGCTCGGCAGTCTACGCTTTTGTAAAGACGAGCTACGAATATGAAAAGGGCGGCGTCAAGCCGGAACCTGTCGTCAAGAGCGGAAGCTATACGCTTGTCAAAGATGTCGATTACAAGCTGACCTACAAGAACAACAGCAAGGTCAACGACAACTCCGACAGTAAGAATCTGACTTCCGTGACGATCACCGGCAAAGGAAACTACAAAGGTTCGATCACCAAGACCTTTGCGATCACTTCCAAGAGTCTGACTTCGACGAATATCTTGGTCAGAGACTGTGCAGCCGGGATCAATAAGACGAGTGTGACGATCACCGATACCAACGGCAAGGATCTGAGTCTGTTAAGGGATTATTCGATCTCGAAGGTCGTCTACAACGAAAACGTCAGGCTATCTAACGGAACGCAGCGTTATAAGGGAGAACAGGTCTACTTTGCCGACAATATCCCGGCCAATACGGTCTTGAAGGTGACGTTGAAAGGAAAAGGTTCCTATACCGGCAGCATCAGTGTGCTGTATAAGACCTACCAGCGTTCGATCTCTTCGGCAAGTGCTTCGATCGCGCCGAGAGAATATACAGGCGAGCCGATCACACTTTCCAAGAGCGACATCGTCTTAAAGGATAAGAACACGGTGCTTGATTCCTCCTGTTACGATATCGTTGCTTACAAGGACAATATCAAGAAGGGAACAGCGACCGTCACCATCAAAGGAAAGGGTACAGTCTATGGCGGTACCAAGGACATCAAGTTCAGCATCAAAAACAAGAACCTGTCCTGCACGATCCATTTTGATTCCAATGGCGCAGGTTCGGGTTCGATGTCTGACCAGAGCCTTTCACAGGCAGGTACATTAAAATCCAATAACTTCAAAAGAAGCGGATATACATTTGCCGGCTGGTCTCTGACAAAGAATGGGGCTGTTGCCTATACAGACAAAGCGGTATTCAAGTACGATGAGACCTGTTATGGCAAAACGATCGTATTGTATGCCATCTGGAAATAAGACACAGAAAAAGGGGCTGTTACGAAATGACTGATTCAGTCAGACCGTAACCGGCCTCTTTTTTTGGGCAAAAGAAAAGATCCTTTGCAGGATCAGGCGTTCTGATATTTTTCGATCAGAGAAAGAAGTGCTTTGGCGGAGTTGAAGTTTTCCGGAGAAATGTCTTCAGCGCCGATCGAAATGTCATATGCATCATTGACTTCGGCAATGATGGAGATGATGTCGAAGGAATCTAAGATCCCTTTGTCGATCAGCTGTTCTTCTTTTTCATAGTTGATATCGGAGTGAACAGAATTCAAGATTTCTAAAAGCTTTTCCATAGTCTTATCTTATATAAAAAAGAAAAAAAGGTCAAAAGAGAGCCAGGTACTTGTGAACCTATCGTATAATGTAAGAAATGTACCTGAAAGAAAGAGTGTTTGAAGGATGAAAGAAAAGGCAATAAAAGTATTCAGCTTCCTGAAAAAGAAATATGAGAAGTATTCCAAATCATTCTTATATGCCCTGCTCATAAACTGCCTGATCTTGTATTTTTATCTGCATTTCTTTTATCCGTATTATGAATCGAACGATGACTTTTCTTTAAAAGCGATCGTTTCCGGCCTCTATGGCTTCAATGAGTCACACATGGTCTATATGAATATCATTTTGGGCTGGCTGTTTAAGACGCTGTATTCTGCAGGGATGGGGCTGCCCTGGTATGACTATGTCCAATACGGTCTCAATCTTCTATCAATGAGCGTCATCACCTATGTGCTTTTCAACAGAAAGAAACATTCGGTATTGTTTTATGCGGCCATCTTTGTTGCAGGGTATTCTTTATATGTGCGTCCGCAATATTCCAAGATGGCTTCGTTATTGGCGATCGCCGGGATCCTTTTATTGAAACATTCCTGTGACCGCAAGTCGTATGCGCAGAAGTGCGTTGCGGTATTTCTGCTTGTTGCGGGATCCTGGGTGCGGGACAAGCAGTTTTTCCCTTGTGCGCTGATCTGTTTTGGCATCCTGATGCCTGATCTTCTTGGCATATTCAGAAGATTTGACAGCAGGCAGCACAAACATGCCAGGGATCTGCTTATCTGGGGGATCATTTCTCTGGCTCTGATCGCTTCTTCTTTGTTAGTCGATAAACTGGCTTACAGAAGTGAATTGTGGAGTTATTATTCCGATTTCAACGAAGCACGTACAGAGCTATTTGATTACGGTTTCCCGGATTTCGAAAGCAATAAAGAGGTCTATCAGAAACTCAACATCGATGAAAAGACCCTGTATATGTATGAAGAGACCTGGAACTTCGATGATCCAAAGAAGCTGAGTTTAGAAAATCTTGATATCCTGATCCAGGCAAAAAAGAAGGATGTCAGTATCCATAAGATTGTCGATCCGGCATTGTTTACTTTGAAGAGTTTCTTCACAGACAGAAATACGCTCATATATGTATTGTTAAACATTTCAGCTTGTGTGCTGGTCTTTCTTACGGCTTCAAAAAAAGAAAAGCTGACCGCGGCGTTCGTGAGTTTCTGTTTTATATCCTGTGTGGTCCTGACTTCCTATTTAAGACCTTATGTGGTCCTGAACCGGGTCTGTCACGGCTTCTTGTTCGCTTTGCTGTTCAGCATTTTGTATCTTTACGGTGAAAACGAAGTGACGAAGAAAAAGATCTTATATGCCGAGTTCGCTTTGTTGGTCCTGGTGCCTGTCTTCTTGCTTATGCAGCAGGGAAATCTTCGTTCCTGGAATGAAGATTCTTCATTGAAACAATATGAAGCCAGACTTCAGATCGCCGAAGAGATCAGAGAAGACGATGAACATATCTATCTGTTTGACACGATCGCCAATGTACTGCCTTTGAAGAAGGTCTTCAATTACCTGGAACCGGGTCTTTTGGCCAATCGGACGACACTTGGCGGCTGGGGGACCAATTCCAGCTGGAATAAGGCGATCAAAGAAAAATATGGGATCATGAATCCGTTCAAGGACTGCATCAACAATGACAAAGTCATCTTCGTTTCCAACCAGATCGAGCCGATCATGGAATACATCAACAAGTATTACGATGAAAAGGCCACAGCGATCCTGTTGAAAGAGGATGATTCTCTGCATTATTACGCCATCGTTTCGAAATAGGGCAGATAAAAGCTTTACTTTGAACAGATATAAATATCGTATAATTGAAAGGTAGGAGGAAAAATCAATGAAAAGGGTTTTAACTTTATTGATTAGTATCATGATGCTGTTCGTATCTGTGGCCAGCTATCATGTTCCTGTTTTCGCTGATGAAGAAGTCTCTGTGTCAGAAGAGACTGTCGAAGTCGCTGAGCAGGAAGAACCAAAACAGGAAGAAGAATTCGAAGTTCCGGCAGAGGAAACTGCTGCGGAAGAAAACGAAGAAGAACTTCCATCAGAAGAAAGCAGCGAAGAAACTCCGGTTTCTGAAGAAGCAGAACCTGTGACAGAAACTGAGACAGAAGTCGAAGAAGAAGTCAAGGAAGAAGCTGCTCCGGAAGAAGAAGTTCAAGAGGAACTTCCTGGTGAAGAACAGGAGATCTCGATCGAAGATCTCACGCCGGATATGGCTGCGACGAGAGTCAAAGTCGTTGTGGGAGATGGTTCGATCTACTTATGTATCGGTGATAACACCGCGTCTTCGCAGACGGCGTGGATCGCTGATGCGTGGAATAAACACGGTTATATCGAATTCCTGGATCAGCAGGGCAGCCTTGCAGCCAGTTATACGATCTTCTCACAGACCGGAAATAAGGACATCTATCTGTCAACTTTCTATTTCTATACGCACAGACATGCCCTTTCCATCGATGTCAGACAGCTGATCGATGACAAGCTGAAAAATGGTACATATACGATCAAGGTCTATGTCCCGGGTTACAGCACATATGTTGAAAATGTCGATGTCGCTGCGGTTTTAGGCGTGAATCTTTCAAAAGATGTGACCGCTGAACCAGTCGTGAGCTTTGATGCTTCAGGAAACATGATCATCGATTCTACAGATAAAGTCTGGTTAAAGAAACTGGCGGCTGCGACCAACCGCTATGATTCGCCGGAAAAGAACAACGGTTATGGACATCTGGATGCCAAGACAGATTATCTCGGCGGCGGCTATATTTCGATCGATGGACATGTTTTACAGAACTCCAAAACGATCGAAAAGATCGAAGATGGCACCGTTTCAACAGTAAATGGGCTTCTTGAATACACGTATAAGTACATCAATCCGGAAAATGATGTCGTTCAATACACTTATGACGCAGATAAGGGACAGATCATCATTCCGAAGGCTGTCTTAGATGTATATGGCATCGGCCCAGGAAAGCATGCGCTTGAATTCTCTGCAGAGAACTATGATGTCTATTATGTAGAAGATACCGTCGAATTCGAAGAAAGCAAAATTGAGGCTTACGTAGATGAGCTGGGCGAGCTTCGTATCGTTGCTTCGGGTACCGGAAGAGATGATTTCATTCAGAAACTGACGCACTCTGCGGATACCAGGACCTGCTATATCGAAGTCAAGAAAGACGGCAAGACCGGAAGGATCGTCTATCCTGCGATCAGCTCGACGCATACTGATACCGCTTCCGTTTCCGGAAATGCGATCAAAAAGGCATTCGATAATACATTATCCGGTGCGGCGGAAGTCGTTATCAAGGCAAGCAGTTACGATAAGATCACCAAGACTGTTGAATTCCCGTATATCATTTCTGAATCCAAGGCAGATGACGGATCGTTCTTAGTCCTGAGCGTTCCGAAGACCTTTATGGTCGATACTGCGCAGTCTGTTACCTGGAACGTCTTTAAGAAGGCAGGCAGCAGCTACACAGCATATGATGAAGATGAACTGGAAGTCACCAAAAACGGCAACAAGATCACGCTGAAAGCCAATGGATTCGGCACCTATCGTCTGGAATCCATTGTCGGCGGTGTGACAGATACATTGGACATGCAGGTCACCGCCGAAGGTCTGAAAGTTACGGCGCCTGCCAAAGCAGAAGGTGTTGTAGATGTACCTGCAAAGATGGAAGGTGCCAAAGCAACGGTTTTAGTCAATGGTGTCGAGCAGGATGTTACAAGCGCATTAGTATATTCATCGGATAATACCGAAGTAGCTACAGTCGATGGCGAAGGCAATATCTATTTCTGGGACAAAGGTACCGTCAATATCATTGCTTCCATCGGTGAAGTTTCAGCAACTACCAAATATACAGTCTATATGTATGACAAGACTGCGGATCTTGAGTACACTCTGACCCGTGCTAAGGATGGAACGACTGTCAAGGCTGATCAGCTGGAGACAGGCGAGCGTTATCTCGTTTCTTTGAAGGCCGGTGATAAAGATGTCAGCAGAAGTGATCTGAGCTTAAAGAGCGCTTCTACGGCGATCGCTGCCACTACCGGTAATGCGATCAGGACGGAAAAGGCCGGCAAAGTCAAGATCACAGCGACTGTAAAGGATACAGCGGAACGCAAGCTGGAGATCCCGCTTACGATCTCGGATAAGATCTATACCAAGCTTTCCCTTGAACTGTTTGGAGATACGCCGACACAGCAGGAATACATCGATGGCGTCTTGAATGTTGCGATGGATGCAGCGGATGCGATCGATAAGACATATTCTCTGATCGCGACCGGTACAGGTACGGGTGGCGATGAGGATACCTATTACAATATCAAGACAGTAAAATATACTTCACTTGATACAAAAGTTGCGACAGTCAGCTCGGATGGCATCGTCACGATCAAAGGTCCGGGCGAGACGAAGATCACTGCACAGATCGCTACCAACCCGAAGGAAATGGATCCGGTCACCTGCGATGTGGTCTTACGTGTCACAGACTTCACGCCGAGACTTGAGACTGACAAGATCACGGTGAATAAATATTCAACATATGGTACGACAGTAGGTCTGCATCCTGCATATTTCGAATCCGATGTCACCAATGACATCAAGAGTGTGTCGATCGCTTCACCGGATTATGAAGTCAGTTATGATGACGGAGTGCTGGGTCTGAGAGTCAAAGAAGATAAGATGGAAACTGTCAAGAGCGGCAAGACCACACTGACAGTGGAAACGAAGGCTGACAAGAAGTATGAATTTGAGATCGCGATCACGGTCACAAACAAGCTTCCTTCCATCAGTGCAAAGACCAGCGGCACATTCAATACAGTGACCGGCGAAAACAGCCTTGGAATGGAATATTCTTCCAAGGAAGTTGCCGATATAGATCAGATCCGTGTCGAATTTGAAAATGATTGGGCATCCTTCAATGAATCTGAGAATGTCTATGAATTGAAAGACCCGGAAGTCAAGACCGGTGTTGCGAAGTTCTATTTTGATGGCTATAGAAAGCCAGTCGAAAAGAAGGTCGCGTTCAAGACGGTAAAGAAGGCTTCAGGATACAAACTGTCATCTTCTTCCGTAACAGTATATGGTGAAGCCGGTTCTCAAAAGGATGTCACTGTCCTTCTGTACGGCCCAGATCAGTACGTCGTATATGAAGGCGAGATCATCTCGGCAGTCGGCAAGAGCGGCAAAGCATATGAAGTCGAAGGTCCGGATATCTCCGGTGCAGTTACGATCCACATGGACAGTGTTCAGGCGGATACGATCGTTCTGACCTATAAAGGCGAAGACTGGCCAGGAAGCCTGGATCTGAAACTTGGTGTCAAAGTCTCGGACAAACTTCCGACAGTGAAGCTCGCCAAGAGCACTGCGACAGTCAATAAAAAGTATTCATTACTCTTATCGGTTCCGTACACTCTGTCTGCGGCAAGTGAAGAAGTGAGCAGGATCGAAGTCATCGATACGGAGACCGGCGAAGAATTCACCGGATTCACTCAGACGATCGTGGCAAGGAACAACTTTGCGTTCTTTGTGGGCGATCTGGCAAAAGACAGCTACAAGCTGACGATCAATCCGTATATCGAAAATGGCGGTGAAGAGGTCGCTTTGAAACCGGTCGCTCTGGCTCTTAAAGTGAGCAGCGCAGATCCGAAAGTCACTCTGACGTCTTCGTCACTGAAGTTCAATAAGAATTATGCGAGATCTGAATTCTTCAGACTCGGTGTCAAGTCGGTAAGTGCAGCGTATGATATGGCAGCGATGACTGGCATTTCGAAAGTCGAACCGGAAAATATCGTCGTTGCGACATTCGATGAAGAAGAGGGTAACATCTACTTCACACTGAATGATGAAGCTCCGGTCGGCAAGCACACGGTCTATCTCTATCCGGAGATCAACCGTCAGGAATCGGAAACTCCGATCAAGCTGAGTGTCACCGTTTCCGAAAAGATCGCTTCTGCAAAGATGTCAGTCAAGGGAACGCTGAATCCGCTTGATGCAGGAAGCGCTGCAACCGGTACAGTCAAACTGTCCGATGTCTCTGCAGCGATCGATTCGATCGAACTTGCGGATGATTCGAAGTTCGACATCGATTATACGGGCGAAGAATACATCATCACGCTGAAAGATCCGGCAAATACTCCGGATGGTACGATCAAAGAAAAGGCCACATACCATCTTGCGCTTGATGAAGTCGTAGAAGGAGAGATCTCTGTCAAGGTCGCCAGAAAAGCGCCTAAGGTCAAAGCCAATCCTTCAACGCTTGCGATCTACGATAAGACCAACACCGGAATTATCTCGGCGTATGGCAAATTGGAATACGATATCGAAGGTGCGCAGATCGATCACTACGAGATCGATGGAAACTATCCGGTCGAGACCGATGGTTCTGAGACAATAGTAGATCTTGGCGCATACAAGATGATCCTGACCGAAGCCGGCGCAGTTTATGTGGAAGTGAAAGATCCTTCGCTGATCAAATCCGGTTCCAGCGTGTCAGTTACGATCCTGATCCACTGGAGCGGTGATATGGGTCCGAAGTTCAAGACTTCCAAAGTCAAACTGACGATCAAGGATGTCGGTTACGTAAAAGCGAAATAAGGTTTTATGAAAAGCGAGCGGGGCGACCCGTTCGCTTTTTTAGAGACAAAAGAAATAAAAAAAGGAAGAAGCTGCGCTTTGTAAGTGTTTGTCTTCTTCCTTTCTGTTTTGTAATATGTATTTTACAGCCGCATATACTCTTCGAGTTTCTGATAGTCACTGCAGGTAAAGATGAAATAGCCGTGACGATTGGATGAGTCAGTCACTTTTTCATCAAAATGATCGGTTTCGACCTGATATTCGATCAGTGTGATCTGCGGATCGTTTTGAATCGTTTCCAATACGTTCAGGTCTTTTTTATTCATGATGAATCGGATTGCGGCGTTTGTTAACAGGGTTGCATCGAACGATTCCGGTTTTTTACCGACAGCAGTATCGATCACCGCTTTGACAAAGTCGTAACCGGTCGTTAATTCGACCAGGGAGCTGCCGATACAGTCTCCGCCCATACGGCCGCCGATCTCAATGATCCGGATCAGACCATTTTCGCTGACTTTGACTTCGGTATGCGAGGCGCCGTATTCGATGCCTAATGAGTTTAAGGCATGGAAGGTGACGTCTTTGATCTTTGAGAGAGTTTCTTCATCGACTCCGGCAGGCTCGATGTGGCCGGTCTCGATAAAGTTTGGAGATCCGGTCGTATATTTTTTTGTGACCGATAACAAAGTATGTTCTTTCTTCCAAGAAATACATTCAACGCTGTACTCCTGGCCAGTCGCATATTCTTCGACGAGGGCTTTTTTCTCAAAGCCTTCCTGTTTCGCCTTCTCGATAGCTGAAACGATCTCTTCTTTGTTTTCGACTAAAGAGATGCCTCTGCTTCCCGACCTGTCCAATGGCTTAATGATAAGCGGAAAAATCAGGTCTTGTTCTTCGATCTCAGATGCATCAGAGACTAAGATGCTTCTTGGGGAAGGGTCCCCGTTTTCTTCGAAGCATTTGCGCATCTCGTGTTTGTTGGTGGACTTGAGCGTACAGTCAAGAGAGTTGGATGTCAAAGACAGATTCTGGGCAACATAATTGACGGTGATGGCAGCCAGATCGGAAGAGATGGTGCATATTCCACAGATCCGGATCTTTTTGCAGGTATCGAGGATCTGTTCCTTTTCAACGATGCTGATCGGATAAAAATAGTCTGCTTCCTTTTCACCGACGTCATTGGCAGCCCATGCGAAAACATGAGTCGTATAACCCATCTGTTTTGCTTTGACGATCAATGGCAGCTGCAGATAGCTGGCGCCGATAATTGCGATGTTTTTCATTCTTTATTTGAATTTCTGACTTCTTTGATCAGATAACCCGGGAATCCTTTTGAATAGGAGAAGATGTTGCCGACATAGATGCCGACCGCTCCAAGGCAGATCAGCAGGATGCCGCCCATCAGGAATACGGATGCAACAAGACTCGTCCAGCCTTCCACGATATCATCGATAATGAAATACAATATGACCTGTGTGATCAGATAGATAAAGGCCAATATGGCGATGAGGAAGCCCAGCTTGATGATGGCTTTCAACGGCTTGTCGGATTGCGATGTCAGCATGTCGAATGCCAGGTCGATCTTTTTGGACAGGGTATAAGAGGATTTGCCTTCAAATCTTTCTTCCCCTTCGATCTCTATATAGGATGTCCGATAGCCCATCCAGGAGAGCACAGAGGTAAAGGATTTGTTCGTATCTTTGATGGCGATATATTCAT
The DNA here is from genome assembly GCA_045540935.1 of Erysipelotrichaceae bacterium. GTDB lineage: Bacteria > Bacillota_I > Bacilli_A > Erysipelotrichales > Erysipelotrichaceae > Colivicinus. Next base: position 18,795 of record JAZQIF010000056.1, read on the forward strand.
CGACGATCTTTCTTCTGGCAATACTGAAATTGCCGACTTCCGGATCATAATAACCGTCGACAAAATAGTTGTAGACTTTATAAAACAGTCCGGAGAGGAAAAGGGTGATCTTGGAATCTTTTCTTTCTTTTCTTTTCGCAAAGACGATGTCATAGCCTTTCTGTATCTCGTTGAACAGATCTGAGATGCCTTCCGGTCTGTCCTGCAGGTCGCAATCCATCAATACGACATACTCGCCTTTGGACATGTCGATGCCGGCGTTTGTCGCATGGATCTGTCCGAAATTCCTTGAAAGATCTACGCCTACCACCCGTTCATCGGCTTCACAGATCTTTTCGATCTCTTTCCAGGAGCCTTTCGGGCAGCAGTCGTTGACAAAAATCAATTCAAACGAATCTGTGATCTTTTCTAATGTGTTTATGAGCCTTTCGTGCAGAGACGGCAGAGCCTCCGGGCACCCGTATACGGGAACTATGACAGAAATATCCATTTATCGATCCTTTTTTTGATACACTTAATGATTATATCATAGCACATTGGGGAAAGGATGGTCCGTTCCGATGCGGCGGATCTTCTTACGTACAAGAGAGAGACTGTCTCAATGAAATGATTTGAGATATAATGGAATGGTGCTGAAGAAATTTAGAGACAGATATGCTATGCCTTTGGGACGGATTGTTTGTTTTTTTATTGTCTTATGTCTCCTGGTGTCTGTTGCTTCCTATTACCTGCAATATCGGGAAAGATATAACGACAATTCCAGTTTTCAGATCATCGATTTCTATAAGGAAGAGAAGAACAGTGCGGATGCGGTCTTCATCGGATCGAGCTGCTGTTTTTCTTTTTATTCTCCGCTTTTTGTCTATGACAACTATGGCATCCGGACATTGAATTATTCTTCTTCCGGCATGGGCATGGAAGCTTATAAATATGCCATCATCGAAGCCCGAAAGTATCAGAAAGATGCCAAGATCATCCTGACGATCACGCCGAATTACTGGATGCAATACCTGGGTGTCCACTTTATGGCCGACTATATGCCTTTATCGATGAATAAGATCAGGTTTTTAACGGCGTACTTCAGCCAGCCCGAAGAAAGCATCCTCAACTCGATCGGTTTCTTCTTCCCGATCATGGAATATCATGACCGCTGGGCAGAAATGAAAGCCGATGATTTTGTGATCGATGAGGGCATCAAAGGAGCGACCAGACACAAGTATTACTTACATACCGTCAATGATATTTCGGAAGGCTACTATGTTTCCGATGAGCGGATGGAGATGCCGGAGCGTATGGCGTATTTCGTCGAAGATCTTCTGGATTATTGCGATGAAAACAAGGAAGATATCGTCTTTCTGTTACCGCCGCGTATCTACAGCGAAGAAGAAAATGCCCAGATGAATACTTTGATGGATACCATCAAAGAAAGAGGCTACGAGTTTTTGGATCTGCGGGATCGTTTTGATGAACTCAAACTGGATAAGACGCAGGATTTCTACGATGTCAGTCATACCAATATCCACGGTTCGATCAAGTATTCGGATTATCTGGCAAAGTATCTGATGGAGCATAAAGACTGCAGGGTCGTGGAAGACGAAGGTTTTGATAAGGCGGTTGAAAAGTATGATGCGATCATTTCCGATTCCGTGATCGATGTTGAGACGGATATGAAAAACAGAGACTATGATCTGGCTTTGCCGAAACTTGTTTCTTTGAAACAGGACAAAGACTCCGTGACTTTGGAATGGGAAGAAGTGGATGGGGCAGACGGCTATATCGTCTATCGCAAGGAAGAAAATGGTTTCAAGAGGCTTGCCGAGAGCAGCGATCCTTCTTCTTACAAAGATGAAAGTATCGAAAAGGGAAAGACCTATGTCTACACTGTTCTTTCTTATCGGGAAGCTAATGGTGTGCGCAAATATGGCAATTATGACTATAAGGGCTTAGAGATCGAGGTGAAGAAATGAGTTTTGTATCATTCAAGTTCATCTTGTTTCTGGCGTTCAGCTTCTTTGTATATTTCATCGTTCCGTATCGTTTTGAATGGATCGTTTTACTGATCTTCTCGCTGCTGTATTATTATCTGAGTTCGCATCTCCTGGTCGCTGTACTTATTCTGGTATCGCTTTTTACCTTCTTTATGGGAAGGTGTATCGGAAAGACCGAGGATAAAAAGAAGCGGAAGCTGCTTACGAAACTTTCGATCATTGCCGTTCTTTGTAACCTGATCGTCTTCAAGTATTCGGATTTTCTGATCGAAAACATCAACGCCCTGATCCATGGGAATATCTCATTATGGAATCTGGTACTTCCTCTTGGCATATCCTATTACACATTGCAGGCGATCTCCTATCTGAGCGATATCAGCAAGAAGAAGATCAAGGCAGAAGAAAATTTCTTCCATTTCCTGCTGTATATGTCCTATTTCCCGCAGATCGTGCAGGGACCCATACCAAAGTATAAGGAATTATCTGAGCAATTATTCAAGGAACATCCTTTCGACTATGAGCGCATCTGCTTTGGCTTACAGCTGATGGCCTATGGCATCGCCAAGAAGATCATCCTTGCCGACCGTCTGGCCTTGCCGGTAGCTTACTTATTTGAAAAATACGATCAGTTCAACGGACCGTTCATCGTCTTTGCGATGATCTTATATGCCGTGCAGTTATATGCGGACTTCTCCGGCGGTATCGATACGATACGCGGTATCTCGGAGGTCTTCGGCATCACATTGGGCGAGAATTTCCGACAGCCATATTTCTCAAGGTCGATCGAAGAATTCTGGCGCCGCTGGCACATCTCTTTAGGTGCCTGGATGAAGGAATATGTCTTCTTCCCGCTGTCGCTTTCCAAGCGTTTGAACAGCATCGGAAAGAAACTGAGAAAACCATTGGGCGATCACTTCGGCAAGAAGTTTGCCCCGTTTGCGGCGATGTTCATCGTCTATCTGTGTGTCGGTATCTGGCATGGCGCCGATTGGAAGTATGCGGTCTATGGCGTATGGAACGGCTTCTTCATCATGAACTCGCTTCTTCTGGAAGAAAGATATAAGAAGATCCGGGAAAGACTTCACATCACGGATGAGACGAAGTGGTTTCGATACTTCCAGATGTTGCGGACCTTTACGATCGTCTCTTTGGGAAGACTGATCTCCAGAGGCCTGAGCGTCAAAGACAGCATCGGCATGTTCAGCCGTCTGTTTGTAAGACCATTTGATTATTCGATGTTCACAGTTGAGACGATGGAGAATTTCGGCATCAATATGCGCGAATGGCTCTTATGTCTGATCGTCACTTTGATGATCTTGCTGATCGACATCCTGAAAGAAAAAGGAATGAACATCAGAGAAACGATCAGCAAAAAGCATCTGATCATCCGCTGGGCTTTGTATCTGTTCCTGATCATGATGATCCTGGTCTTTGGCAAATATGGCCCGGGCTATGAGGCAAGCAACTTCATCTACGGTAATTTCTGATCCTGAGGATACTATGAAACTGGAAAACAAACGAAACGAAACAAAAAAGATCTTCTTATACTATACGGGGCTTTTCTTACTGATCAGTGCTTTTATCGTGCTGAGCCTTCTTCTCAATGGCAAAAGCAATATCAACCGGGCGAGCGATGGCATGAATCAGCACTATCGGGCGCTGCTATACTATTCCGCTTATCTGAAAGATGTCTTTTCTTCTTTGTTCACAAAGGGAAAACTGATCATGCCGCATTTTGAATTTGCGATCGGCGAAGGAGCAGACATCATCTCGGTCTTACATTCCGATGCGGTCGGCGATCCGATCACTTTCCTGTCCGTATTGGTACCGGAAAGACTGCTGCCGCATTTTTACATGTTTTCCGCTTTCTTACGGGTCTATCTTGCGGGATTCTTCTTCTTAAAGCTGTGTCTGTATCTGGGGAAGAAGAACGTCTATGGACTTATTGCGGGAGCATTGACCTATGACTTCTGTTTCTGGTCTTTGGAAAGCATCACTCATCACATCTACTTCCTGACGCCGTTGATGATATTACCTTTGTTGATACTCGGCTTGGAGAAGATCTTGGATGAAAAAGAGCCTTTCACATTCGTGATCGCGGTCTGCTGGGGAGCACTCAGCTGGCTGTATTTCTTCTACATGGAAGCAGCCGCTACGGCGATCTATGGCGTCGTGCGGGTCTTGTGCCGTTATGGGAAGGATCTGAAGACCGCAATACGCAAGCTCATCGTGATTCTTGTGCATGCGCTGCTTGGCGTAGGCATGGCAGCGATCATCCTGGGGCCGATGATCTATGCGTATATGTCGGATAACCGCATGGGCATCGAAAATGTCGTCAATGCCTTCTATCCGGCTTTCTTCTATGAACGTCTTTTGACGATCTTTGTTTCCAATGATTCGACATATGATCTGTGCATGGGTTTTGTCTTCCCGACTTTGTTTGCGCTGTTATTGACTCTGAAGCATATCCGGAAGAGTCCATGCCTGGCGATCCTTAATATCATCACGTTTGTAAGTGTCGCCCTTCCGATCTGCGGGAAAATATTGAATGGTTTCTCTTTCGTTTCCCAGCGCTGGTCGTTTGCGATCGCTTTGCCGGTAGCTTACAGCCTGGTCGCTGAATGGGAAGAGATCTCAAAGGAAAGAAAGCTCTTATTGGCAGAATCTTTCCTCTTCCTTGCGCTTTCTGTATATTCTGCCTGGTCAAGAAGCGAGAGAGTCTTTGTGCCACTGGTGATCGGCCTGGTCTTCTTGTTTGTCGCAACATCGAAACCTGACAGAAGATTCTTACAGAAGGATCTCAGACAGCTGATCCTGATCGCTTTGATCGTATGCAATATCTGTTATATCGAAAACTATTCGCTCTCTTCCCGAGGCGGCGATGTCTATGATGATCTGATCAGCTTTGATCGGGCAGTACATCTTTCTTCGATCGGTGAGGCAAAGGTCATTGCCGATCACATAAAGGAAAACGAAACGGATTTTTATCGCTATACCGGCGTGGGTCTGACCAACAATGCGGCGATGAATGTCGATGGAAAGTCGACTGCTTTCTATTGGAGCATCACCAACGCATCCGACCAGCAGTTCCGGTTGAAACTTGGCATGCAGGATTATATCTGCTGGCAGATCTTCGGTTATGATAACAGGGCGCAGTTAGAGACTTTATCGAACGTGAAGTATTTCATTGCCAGTGACCGATTCGACGGGATCCTGCCTTACGGCTTTGAAAAGGATGCCGATAAAGGCGGTTATCAGATCTTTAAGAATAAATATGTCCTGCCGTTTGGTTATACCTATGATGAAGTACTGTCTTATGAAGACTTTGAAAAACTCGATTGCCTGCAAAGACAGGATGCCATGATGGATGCGGTGATCCTGGATAAGGAAAGTACGTATACCTATACCGGCGAGCGTTTGAAAGATCTGGATTATACGATCGAATGCGGCGAAGGAGTGAGCTATGAAGACGGCAAACTGCTCGTCAGCAAGGAAAAAGGAAAGATCACCTTGCACCTGAACGGAGAGATGGATCAGGAGAATTATCTGATTCTGCAGGATCTTTCTTTCGATGATGTCTATCAGATCGTCGAAGATGATCATACTTTCTCTTCGATCAGAGTCTATACCGATGAAGAATATCCGGTCGTATTCTCCTATCTGACCAAGGATCATCACTATTATTTCGGAAAGAACGACTATGTCGCCTATCTGGGACATGGCGATGCCTTGAAGCAGATCACCATGGATTTCTCTTTGCCTGGGGAATACAGCTTCGATCTTCTGAAAGTTTGCAACCAGGATCTTAATGATCATGAAACGATGGTGGATGCATTAGCGAAAGACCATCTTGAAAATGTCGAATTCGGTGCTGATACGGTAACGGGAAACATATCTGTCGATCATGACAAGTATCTGCTGGTATCGATCCCGTATTCCAAAGGCTGGAAGGCCTACCTGGATGGGAAAGAGACTTCGCTTCTTCAGGCGAACCAGCATTACATTTCTCTGTTTATCCCAAAGGGAGATCATGAGGTGGTGTTTAAGTATTCTTCACCCGGTCTTTTACCGGGAGCTCTGATCAGCTTGTGCAGCTTTGCGCTGTTTGGTGTCTATCTGTATCTTTACAGAAAAAAGAAGTAAAATATCTCGATAGTGAACCTCCCATTGACTAAAGATCAATGGGCTTCTTAAGAAGTTTGCTTTTACGTTTCCACCTGATATATATCAGGTAAGCCTTATTCTTAACGGGCTGTCCACCTGCCCTCTACTGTATAGAGCTGTTAAGCTCACAACGCTACTTTTCTTTAAGATGTTTAATGCACCATTGACATCGGCATTAAGACGCATTCCATCTGAGGTCCTGTAGAGACCTCTTTTTACTCTTACACCGGAGAATGAGTATTCTTTTGGATTATCATCGTTGTATACAGGAATATCATCACCGTCAAAG
>JAZQIF010000057.1:0-10304 GCA_045540935.1 Erysipelotrichaceae bacterium
TTTTCATAGATCACATCGATCACATCGTCCAGCCATTTGTTTCCGTATTTATAGGAATAATAGGTGGATAAGGCATTGAAGACATTGACACTGCCGGTATGGGTATGTCTCTGGTAGGCGATGAACTTCTTGCGCAAAGAAGGATCGGGGATGATCACGTGGCAATGCGAAAAGACGGCAAGCGAGAAGCTCTTGGCAGCCGCACAGATGGAAACGATGTTCTTACGGTATTTTTTGAAGGAAAGTGCCGGATAGAATTCCTGGTCGGGCATGATGAGGTCGCAATGGACTTCGTCGGCACAGACCAGAACGTCATATTTTCTGCATAATTCAAAGAGTTCTTCCAGTTCGCCTTTTTTAAAGACCCTGCCCAAAGGATTGTGCGGAGAGCACAGCATGAACATCCTGATCTTTCCTTTTTTGAACTTCGTTTCGATATCCTTGTAGTCGAAGGTGAAATAACCTTCGTTATCCGACATCTTTGTCGTATAGAGTTTCCGTCCGCTTTCCTTGACGGTGGAATAGAAAGGCGGATAGGCCGGTGTGGCGATCATGATGCCGTCTTTTGGCTGTGTCAGTGCATAGATGACCTGGAACATCGCATCGATGGCACCCTTGGTGAAACGGATCCATTCCTGCTTGTATTCGATGTTATGTCTTTTCTTATGAAAATCGATGAAGACCTGATAGTAGTCCTGCGGAAGATTGCCATAGCCATAGTCGCCTTTTTCGATGAAAGCCTTCAAAGCGTCGATGATCCGCTGCTCATCTTTGAAATCCATGTCGGCGATCCACATCGGCAGGCAGTCCATTTTGATGCCTCTCTGCCACTTGACGGAATCGTTCTTTCTGCGGTCGATGTAGTAAGTTTTGGTGAATTCTTTTGTGTTCATAGCTTCACCTTTATCAATACTGTATCTTGGCGAGGACTTCCTTTGCCGTATCTTCATTCAATAATGTTTTGATGATCTCATAGGAGAATTCGAAAGCGGCACCAAGTCCCTTGCCGGTGATGAACTTTCCGTCTTTGACGGCTTTCTTGTTTTCCGGTGTCAGTCCGGATTCAAAGCCCGGGAAGCAGACGAACTTTTTCGATTCCAGCAATCCCTTGTGGATCAGGATGGATGGAGCTGCGCAGATCGCGGCGACATAGCGGTCGTTTTCGACAAAGAGATCGATGAATCTCTGCACACGTGCATCGTTTTCCAGGTTCTTTGTCCCGGGCATGCCTCCCGGCAGGACGAGACAGTCGTAGTCCAAAGGTTCGACTTCATCGATGTGCTTATGTGCCTTGAAGCTGACATTGTGGGAAGAAAGGATCTCTTCCTGCAGACCCACCAGGTCTGTTTCGATCCCGGCCCTGTATAGAAGGTCGTAAGTGACCAGAGCTTCGCATTCTTCCAATCCGTTATTGACGATGATCATAGCTTTCATAATGAATACCTCTTTTTAATTATAGTATCGTTTTGTAGTAAAATGGTTTTATGAAAAAGATGATGAACTTCTATGAAAGCTGTAAGACACCGATCAGAGTTGCCTATTTCGGCTTTATTTGTGTTGCGATAGGTTTCCTGATCCAGAATGAGAGCGTCAATGTCTTCTATACTTTCCGTTCTTCCATCATTTTGTTTATTGCGGAACTTTTATTGAAGATCGGCGAACTGACGATCATGAATCTGCCACTGATCTTCATGTTGAATATCGTATGCAAGAAAGCCAATAATGCCTCGCCGGTCATACTGGCCCTGGTCGGTTACTTCACCTTCGTCGTGACGACGATGTTGTTTTCGACGCAGACTCTGAATGCGCAGGCCTACGCGACGGGACATGGCATCAATTCCATCTTCAACATGACTTCGGGGACCCGTCTGCCGTTAGAGACCGGAATGATCGGTTCGTTCTTAGTTGCCTATGCGACCAGGGCGGCCTTCATCTTCTCGAGACACAGAGGTCCGTATTCTCTGTCCAATATCTTTGCCAGAGATACCGCAGGCATCATCTATAACTTCATCTTCTGTTTCCTGCTGGGACTGGCGGTCTCCTACAGCTTCCCGTATCTTTATACGTATATACAAAGAGCGATCACTTTCATCGGTTCCGACCTGCTCGATCCGATGAAGATCGGCATGTATTCGGTCCTTGACAGAGTGCTGTCGATCCTGGGACTCGGCAATATCATCCGTTATCCGTTCTGGTATACTTCCGCCGGCGGTTCGTTCTCCAACACGGTGACCGGCCAGAGCGTTCTGGGTGATGTCAATATCTGGGCATATATCAAAGACTCCAGCGCATCCTATATCGGTGCCGGCAGATTCATCACGCCGTTCTATGTCATCAACATGTTCATCGTTCCGGCTTTCTATCTGGGGACCTTATTTTCGATGTCGGACAAGACCGACCGCAATATCCTGCTGCTGGAATTCTTATTCATCATCATCCTGTCGATCGCAGCGGGCAATCCGCTTCCGACGGAGTTATTGATGTTTGCGACATCTCCGGCCTTATTGGCAGTATACTTGGTGATCGTCGGCGTCTCGTCTGGCATCCTTGTGAGTTTTGAAGCCTTCCTGGGCTTCTCCAGCCGTATCTCCAATACGGTCATCGCCATGCCGGGCAGCTTTGCGGATTTCATCATCAATATCCGTAACGCATCCCTGATCCCGTCGATCCGTACGATCCTGCTGGTCGGGGCCGGCGCTTTTGCGGCAATGTTTCTGATGACACTGTTCTATTACCGCTACCTGGCCTTTGACTTTGTCAGGACAGGAAATGGTGAAGATATCATCAACGACATCATCGATGTGGCCGGCGGCAAGGACAACATCATCAATGCCGGTTCGGGTCTTTTCAAGCTCAATGTCTACATCCGCGATCCGGAAAAGATCTCTTACGAAAGGATACAGGACATCGGTATCCGTAAAGTCGTCGAGACAAGGAACGGTCTGACTTTTGAGCTCGGGACATCGTGCAACGCCATCGCCCGCAGGATCAATAAAAAACTTCTGAATTAGTCCTTACTCTTTCCCGAGTCGTATTGACATTTGCTTAACCTTTGGACTAAAATTGAATAGTATTTTGAGAAAGGTGGCTTATTATGTCAACAAAAAGAACGTATCAACCAAGCAAGAGAAGACGTCAGAATGTTCATGGTTTCAGAGCCAGAATGAAGACAGTCGGCGGACGTAAGGTACTGTCAAGACGTCGTGCTAAAGGAAGAAAGGTATTATCCGTTTAAAGTCACTTAGGTGGCTTTTAATTTTATGAAGAAATTATATCGGGTCAGAAAAAGCGAAGAGTTTTCACAGATCATCGCCAGAAAAAAGAGCACGGCGAATGCATATTTTGTCGTCTACTCCTCTGACCGGGCCGCGGAAAACGCAAGGGTTGGCATCTCCGTCTCCAAGAAGCTGGGGAATGCCGTGCAGCGCAACAAGATCAAACGTCAGGTCCGGGAAATGGTGAGGGCGCTGATCGACTTTGAAACCTGTCCGAAAGATCTCATCATCATCGTCAGAAAACCCTATGTTAACAGGGCTTTTTCGGATAATAAAAATGATTTGGAAATAGCGCTTAAAAAAGCTATAATATAACAGTATGAAATGAGGAGTTCACTATGAATAAACGCTTAAAACTGATTTTATCGCTTATAGCTTTAGCGTTGCTGTTAACTGGCTGTTCAACATCGACCGAGCTTATAACGTTAGATACAACTTTCTCGGAGGCCATGAATGACGGCTTCCTGTCCGCGATCATCACTTATCCGCTTTCCCAGGCCATCAACTGGCTGACACCGAAGATCGGTATCTTCATGGCTGTTGCCGTCGTTACGATCGTGCTCAACGCCATCGTTCTGGCATTCACGTTCAAGTCCAATGTCGCGATGCAGAAGATGCAGGAGATCCAGCCGGAATTACAGAAGATCCAGGCCAAGTATGAAGGCAGAAGTGATGAGATGTCTCAGCAGCGTATGGCTATGGAGATGCAGCAGCTTTACAACAAGTACGGTATCAATCCGCTCGGTTCCCTGGCTGCCACATTCATCCAGTTCCCGCTTCTGATCGGTATGTACAATGCCGTCAGAAGATCGGAAGCTGTTGCCAACGCGACGTTCATGGGCGCAAGCCTGTCTTTATCTCCTTCCCAGGCCATCCCGGCAGGCAAGTGGGTATGTCTCGTCATCTTCGTATTGATGGTCGCCTGCCAGTTCATTTCGATCAAGATCCCGCAGTGGATCGCCGAAAAGCGCGGCAAGGAAGAAGCAGACAAGCATCACAAGACTTACAAGAAGCCTGAACAGCAGAATCAGGCGATGACATATGGTATGCTGGCGATGGTCGCTGTAGCGATGTTCTCCATTCCGACTGCCGTGTCACTTTATTACTGCATCTCATCGATCGTCAACATCGTCAAGACGTTTGTTATCGATAAGATGACTCACAAGGAGGCATAAGAATGAAACAGTATACCGGTAGAACACTCGACGAAGTGCTGAACTCCATCGCAGCCGATCAGGAATGCCAGGTTCAGGATATCACCTACAATGTTCTGGAAGAAGAAAAGGGCGGGATCTTCGGCTTGCACAAGTCGATCACCATCGAAGCTTTCACTTCCAAAGATGTCAAAGAATTCATTTTCGATTACCTCGGTGCCTACTTCACTGAACTCAATCAGGGCGTAGCGATCGAGATCATCGTTGAAAAAGACAAGGACAAAGAAGAAGAACTTCTTTACCGTGTCATCCTTGATGCCGAAAACAACGCTATCATCATTGGCAAGAACGGCCAGACATTGAGAGCGATCTCCACTGTCCTCAAGGCAGCCGTCAATGCGACATTCAAAAAGCGCATCAACCTGATCGTCGATGTCAATCACTACAAAGAAGACAGATATAAAAAGGTCAAGGCGATCGCCAGAAGAGAAGCGATCAACGTTGCCAAGACCCATATCGACTGCGAACTCGATCCGATGCCTAACGATGAAAGAAAGGTCATCCATCAGTATCTGCAGGATTTCAAGAATGTCACTACCGTTTCCATCGGCGAAGGAAACAAGAGACATCTGTGCATCAAATATTCTCCGGAAAAGAAAGAAGAAGCTGAGGATTAGCTTCTTCTTTTTTTATATGACGAGTCTTTCTTCATCGGAGGTGAACATATTCAATAAGGCGGATTCATAAGCCTCGTATTTTTTCTGGTAGATCGGCATATACCTGCCTCTTGGGATGTAAGTCTTGCCGGTACGCACCATCCTTGCGATGCCTTCTTGCAGATCCTTGAAGATACCGCAGGCGATGCCGGCACCGATCGCTGCTCCTTTGGAACCGATGTAGCTTCCCCGCACCGTCTGTATCGGCAGCTGCAGAGTATCGGCAAGGATCTGCGGCCAGATCGTCGAATCGGTGATGCTTCCGGAAAGCTTTGCGGCCGTATAGGTGTAGGTCGGACGCTTCAGGTTCCGTATGTGATGGATGGTCGAGAAGACGACACCTTCATAGACCGCTCTCAATAACGAAACATAATCATCCTCTTCACTCAGATTGAAGAAGACGCCTTGTGCCTCATCTTCTCTTTTTTCCGCATGGGAATAGGGGACGAAGATGACGGAAGAGCGCTGCGGATCTCTTCGGGCGACCAGAGTGTCGCATTTTTTATTCAGATCATCGCAGTCGATGTCCGGGGCATAGCGTTCCATGATCTTGCGGATGCAAAGATTTAATGTGCTGATATCGGAAGGTGTAGGTCCTTCCATGAGATAGAGGCCTTTGATATAGCTCAAAGTGGCGGGGTTGGTCATCCGGTCGTAGTTGTCGGAGATCGAACCGACCAGGAATTCGTTGATCGACCAGGTATCGGCGATCATGCATAATTCCTCATCCGACAGGATGCCGCTGGCCAGAGCTTCGGCGTCCAGATCGAAATAGCCGGCAGTGACCGGCGTCCCTTGTTTCAGACCGGTGAGGGAAGCTGCCTTTTCAGAGATCTGCCCGGCGATCGAGATACTGTCTAAGATCTCCGGCATCTTTTCGAAGCACGAAGAGATCTTCAACGTATCAAAGATATAAGGGACATATCTTCCGTTAGAAAGATTGAGCAGGCCTGAGGAAGAAGCTTCCGTCAGTTCGCCATAGATCTCATCGGTCAGCCTGTAGCGGATATAGTCTTTGGTCGACAATATCCATCTAGTCTTATCCAAGACTTCCGGCTCATGGATCGAGAACCACTTCAGCAACATCGAAGGCTGGGACGGACGAAGGTCCGACCGGGTGAGCGGATAGAGCTTTCGCTCGGTCATGTCTTTTCTTAATTCGAGACAGAGGTCTTTTGCCCGGCTGTCGGAAGATAAGATCATCGGACAGACTGGTTCCAGATTTTCATCGACCAGGACCATGCCGCTGCCTCCGGCCGTGATGCCGATACATAAGATCTTTTCGGGGTCGGCCTTGGAAAGTTCAAGGACTTCCTTGAGGACTTCGATGTTGGCAAGCCAGACTTCTTCCGGATCTCTTTGCGCTGTCTTTCCGTCTTCCGCAGGCGAAGAAAGAGCGCGAATGGAAGAGGCCATCATCCTTCCGTCCGTGTTGAAAAGAGCGCAGCGCACTTCATTTTTGCTATTATTTAAACCTAAAAGATAGTTTTCCATGCGGCCTCCTTTCGAAAACGTGTTTTTGATGATCTGAGCTTGCATAATAAGGCGCTTGAAACAAGTACCTGATACTCAATTATATGCATAAGAAAAAATTTTCTGAAAGTTTTTGACCAAAAAATGAAAAAAATCATACAAAAACACGGTTTTTGTATACCGTGTCAGTTTTCTTTGATGAGGATGTCGACGATGTGAGAACTGGCCCCGAGAAGTTCTTTTCGCTCACAGGTCTTCTGATGGAAGGCCAGGTAGGCCTTGAAGGTGTCTTCATCCATTGCGTTGATGGTGCTTCGCATGTAATCGGTCGGACCATCCGAAGCAAATCGTCTGATCAGCTTCAGACCGCAGAGAGAGTTTAGCTCATCGATCTCTTCGATGCGTGAATGGACGAATAAGGCATCGGGATCATTGATCTTGAAATCTTCATCGATCTTGTCTTTGACCGTTTGGTAGTTGTCATCTTTGAAGGCATATTCGATGATCGCATATTCGTTCATGATGTAGGTGACGAAGATCTCTCTTTTACAGATACGCTTTGCTTCTTTGAGCGCCCGAATGCGGTCCTTTCGATCAAAGATGTGATACATCGGCCCGAACAGGATCGCCACATCGAAGGCGTCATTTTCAAACATCGAAAGATCGACTGCGTTGGCTTCGACGATCTTCAGCTCTTTATCTTTGGCACGCAGCTTGCCGATATTGGGTCTGGTGAGTTCGACTGCTGTGACGTCGTAGCCTTCGCTTTTCAAAGCCAGTGAATACTTTCCCGGTCCGGCACCGATATCGACGATCTTATCGCCGGGTTTCAGGTATTCATGGATATATTTCATCGAAGTCAGATATTCGACCTGGCCGTGTCTGGTATCCAGGCGTTTGTCTTCGTTGAATTTGTTGTAAAAGGCGGTGAGTTTCGTTTTCAATTCGTCCATGTATCCATTATAAAGTTTTTGGAATTATAATAGGGATAATGTTTGAACTGCTTTGCAAGGTCTTTATCAAAGATCATGAAAATGTCGAAGATGAAAAAGTGCGGGAAAGATATGGCACGTTCTTTTCCATATTTTCGATCTTCTGCAATATCCTGATGGTCATCTTCAAGCTGATCGTCTCGTTTTTAAGCAACTCCGTCTCCATTCGGGCGGATGCTTTGAACAACCTTTCGGATGTCGGTTCCAATCTGGCATCCTACTTCGGTTTTGCGCTTTCCGGCCGGCATCCGGATTCCGACCATCCGTATGGTCATGGCCGTATGGAATATGTTTCCGGCATGATCGTTTCTTTCCTGATATTGCTGGTCGGTTTCAGTTCGATCAAGGAATCTGTGGAGAAGATCCTGAAGCCTCAGCAGATCAGCTTTTCCTATCTAAGCCTCTTCGTGCTGGCATTCTCGGTGGCTTTGAAGCTGTTCATGGCCTATATCAACAATAAGGCAGGGGATAGGATCGCCTCGGAAACTCTGAAGGCAGCGGCAGCCGATTCGTTCAATGATTCGATCATGACCTTATCGGCGATACTCTCTCTTGTCGTATTCAGACTGACGGGCGTCAATATCGATGCCTATGTGGGTCTGGCGGTCTCGATCTTCGTCGTCAAGGCCGGTGTCGAGATCTTCCGCAATGTCCTGGATACGATCTTAGGCAAGGCGCCGGACAAGGAAGAGATCAAGGCGATCGAAAAAGACATCTGCAGCCATGATGGCATTCTGGGGATCCATGATCTGATCCTGCACGACTACGGACCAAGCCATCGTTTCATGTCGTTACATGCGGAGGTCGATGCATCGAGGCCCATCATGGAGACACACGATCTGATCGACAATATCGAATTGGAGATCTTGGAGAAATACAAGATCCTGACGACGATCCATATGGATCCGGTCGATATCGATGATGAAGAGGCCGTTCACTTGAAACAGCTGGTGAAACAGATCGTCACTTCGATCGACGAGAACTACAACATCCACGATTTCAGGATCGTCAGAGGACCGAGCCATTACAATCTGGTCTTCGATGTCCTGATCCCTTCGGAAGACAGGATCAGCCACGAGCTGTTAAAAAAAGAGATCTCCGAGAAAGTATCGGAGATCGATAAGTCTTATCGCTGTGTCATTCAGGTCGATCATTCTTTCGTATGAACATGATGTTGAGATCGGTAGGTTCCTTGATCCCGTTGATCGTTCCCTGATTGGAATACTGCCAGATCTGTACCGGCCATTCAAGTTTGGGCTCTTCCGTATCGTATTGTGCAAACCAGATCGGATACTCTGCGATCTGTTCCATATCATAATAGGTATCTGCCCAGTATAAGTAGGTATAGACCATGACGTCATACCCGCTTTTTTTCATGTCTTCCAAAAAGGCGATCGTATTGGCAGTGAGCTGTTCTTTCCCGATGCCTTCCAAGCGGCTTGGTTCATCTTCCAGTATGACCTCTTCGCAATCGTATACGATCGGAAGATCCACTTCTTTGTCTTTGAGATGTTCCTTGACCCAGGCAGCTTCTTCCAGAGCTTCCTTTTCATCTTTCGCCTGGGAGAAGAAGTAGACACCGAGCTTCAATCCGTTTTCCTTCACGCCTTGATAATTGACGGTAAACTTGCTGTCTTCATAGATCAGACCGGTCGTGGCTCCGCGTCTGCCGATGCGCAGATAGACGAATTCCACACCGTCTTCTTTGACTTTCTTCCAGTCGATCTCGTCCTGAAATTCCGAGACATCGATGCCGAAGCTGCTGGTGAAATTCTCATCTTCGTAATAGTATTTGCCGGAGATGACGTCGATCTTGGAATAATCGATGACAGGCTCACTTGGCTCAACGATGATCTCTTCAGGTGCTTCTTCCTTGTTTTTCAGTGCTCTGCCGACCGTTATCAGCAAGGCGAAAAGAAGAAAGAGGACAGCAACGAGTATCTCAAGCCTGCGGATCTTGTTTTTCTTCATATGAGATTATTATAGTATAGGAAACGGGAAGTTTAGGATCCAAGAAAGACAAAAAGGGGAAGAAAAATGGAACATTATATGATCATCAAACTGAAAAACGGAATCGAGGCAGCTTCTTTGTACGAGCCGATGTCTTCTTTGCTGAAAGAAGCCGAAAGGATCGATGGGATCAGAAAAGCCGATGTTTTTCTTTCCTCATACCGGCTGAAAGGACGTTATGACATGATGATCCGCATCAGGATGAAAAAAGAGGCTCTGTCTTCCTTTGAGGATTCGGATGTTTATAGGGATTGGAAAAAGCAGTTTGAAGATAAGATCGAAACTATGACGGTCTTTGATAAATAAGGCATAAAAAAAACCGCTTGTCAGCGGGGATCTATGTTTGCGATGGAGCAGGTGATGGGAATCGAACCCACGTAGTCAGCTTGGAGGGCTGAAGTTCTACCATTGAACTACACCTGCATTCAGTGGTGACTCGACCGGGAATCGAACCCGGGACCCTCTGATTAAAAGTCAGATGCTCTACCGCCTGAGCTACCGAGTCATGATCATGGCTGGGATGGCTGGGATCGAACCAGCGAAATGACAGAGTCAAAGTCTGTTGCCTTACCACTTGGCTACATCCCAAAGTGGTGGAGAGGGGCAGATTCGAACTGTCGAACTCGTAGAGAGCTGATTTACAGTCAGCCGCGTTTAGCCACTTCGCTACCTCTCCACAGGCTA
>JAZQIF010000058.1:0-4984 GCA_045540935.1 Erysipelotrichaceae bacterium
AATGCATTTTGGTCTCATACACTATAAAACGCTGTCTATTTCTGAACAGCGTTCGTAATGGTACACCTTTATAAACATCTCGACAAACTGGAATTTAACGATTGTTCTTTGCGCCAGCAGTAATCAACATGGCTAATCCCACTACAAAGCAAACAGCAAAACATAGAAAACTGTAAGCGGAATCTGTCACGAAAAGTATTACAGAAGATATCAGCAACCCAATTCCTATTACAATAAGACCGATTCCTGACAGCCTGCAAAACGCTGTCTTGTTTTTCGCAGAGACTTTATTGACATGATAATCATGCATTAGGGAAAGTTTTTCTTTTTTCCAGATCAGCCAGCCCATAACAGCAATAATAACTCCCGCTCCGCTGGTTATTATGACTCCAATTATTTTGCCTATCATATCGAGGATCTCCCTTACAAATTTCGATTTATCTTTCTGTTTCCATTTTAATAAAAAAGTCTCGGATTATATAACAGAAGTCTTTGTTTGAATGAATTATGTTCGTAAATCTATACATTTATGGACATAATTCAATACAATACATTTTTGTTTGAGATATGAATCTGCAATAAATCGGATGGCATTTTGGAAGATCAACAAAAAACGAGTTATTGAATGTCGTTCTTTGTCGGCTACCTATATGGCTGATTATAACAATCCAATCGGCATCATATTCATTACAAACGTGATTTAGCTCATGTCTTTTATGATACTCATGTTCATGATCTGATAACGGTAAAAAGACCTCTGAACCGAGATCGTGAGCCCGAGTCAGAGGTCTTTATATTTTTTAGCAGATACCCATCATTGCCAGAGCTACACAGATGATCGAAGCAATGAATGGGATCAGAACAGATGACATGAAAGCGTGGATGTATCCGTCGCCGACCTTCTCGTTGCACAATCCGAACGAGGTCGATGTACCGCCGCAATGCGGCAGTGAGTCGAAACCGACTGCAGATACGGCAACGATCCTGGCAAGTATCCTGGGGTCGGCACCGGCCGCAAGCCACTTGGACTGCATCGAGTTTAAGGCAATGACTTCACCGCCTGAACCGGAACCGGTGATCCCGCACATGACATTGGTCGTCAGCCAAGCGGAAACATAGACACCGCCCGGAATGTTCATCAGCACATCGGCGATCGCAGAAAAGCCCGGGGTGGCTTCAACAACGGCACCGAAGGCGATCATGCATGTGAAGTTGAATAATGGTGTTGTCCAGTTCTCCGTCGCCTGCACGATGGCTTTCGTGTTTTCCTTGAATTTATTCGGATTCAATACGAGAACGACCACAGTCGCTACAAACATTGCCGAGCTGACAGCCTGGAAAGATCCAAGCTGAACACCGAAAGTTCCATTATATAAGGCAAGATACAAGCCGACAAGCAGGATCAGAGGAAGGAAGGCCTTCCATGCGCTTGGACAGTCATCTCTGGCGACATCTGAGGAATCCATGTTGATGGTCGCATCAGCATCGAAACCGATTCCTTTTTCTCTATATCTTCTGATCTGCCGGTTGAAATAGAGCAAACCCAACCCAAAGACGATAACGGTATCAACGATGCCAAGGATAGGACCGGCTGTTGGCGCAACGCCCAGCGACTCGGTTGGAACGAGATTGACGTTCTGCGGAGTTCCGGGGATAGCAGACATCGCAAAAGTTCCTGCTGCCCACATAAGCATGCCCGGCAAAAGGACTTTTGGCACGTTAGCTTCCCTGATCAGGACGAAGGCGATCGGTACGACCGCAAAGTATACGACCATAGCACTGACACCGCCGTAGATCAGGATCGTCGTCGCCAGGGCAACGACCAGAACGACTCTTTCCTTGCCGAAAAAATCCAGAAATGTGTAAGCTATCCTGTGTGCAGAATTGGATGATCCCATGACCTGACCATAGATGGCTCCAAACAGGAAGACGAAGAACATCTTTCCTGCGAAGCTCAGAAATCCAGGAACATAGAGATCAGACAGCGTCTGCCAGATCCCGAATCCGTTGGTCAGACCGGCAATCAGAGCGGCGACCAGAGAAGCGGTGATCGCGTTAGCTCCTTTCATGACAAGAAGGATAAGGAAGACGATCGATAGAATAAGACCGAATATCTGAAAAGCCATGACAGATCCCCCGATAAGATATCAAAGTGTTTCAGTCATTGAACGCTCACAGGCAGCTTCGACTTCTTCCTTGCTGAAAGGGCCGAAGTGACCGGAATAGAACGTGTGACCGCATGACAGCAGTCTTTCGATGGACTTATAAAGGGCTTCCTTATCGTCACAGATATGTGCCAGACAGCAGTAATGTGATTCATCGAAATCGTGGCCTTTGATCGTATCACCGACGAAAACATCTCCGGAATCCATGACCAGCGAGATGGCTGAATTGATGTGGCCCGGGGTGTAGATGATCTTTCCGTTGAAACCTAAAGGGTGTAAGTCAAAGTCTTCGTTTCCAACGACGTAGGTGACATCGACATGTTCCGGTACATCGTTTGGTGCCGGTCCGGCGATCTCATCAATGAATTTGCGGCCGGCTGCATCTCTTGGCTGATATGGCGGGAAAGTTCCATCTTCCAGGAACTTCAGAGTTTCTTTGTGACAAAGGATAGGTGCACCGGTCAGTTCCTCAGCGATATCGACACCGCCGCAGTGGTCAAAGTGGCCATGAGTCAGAACGATCAGTTTGATCTCTTTGGGATCGATGCCTTTGACCGCATATTCTTTTTCCACCTCTTCTTTATTGGTGTAGCAGCCCGTGTCGACAAGAATTGAACCATTGTCTTCACGAATAACATAAGAATGCGCAACAGGTCCGATAGCAAGTGTAATGATTTCCATGTTTTTTCTCCTTGATTTCTAGATTATAAGCTGATAAATACGGTCTGTGGTTTGTTTAATAGCAGTCACATCTTCTTCGAAATAACTATTTCACAAATCTTTAATAATCGTTACATTTGTAACTATTTTATATTATAATAATGTCGTATCCAGAGATAAATATGATTTATAAAATCGTTACACATCATGATTTTTTGTTCAGAAAAGGTGGAAAATAATGAAGAATCGAAACAATGCGAAAGCAATGTATACGAAAAACCAGATCGAAGCCGGGATCTTTCGTCTTTTGAAAAAGAAGAGTTTCGGCGATATCACAGTTACAGAGATCTGCAGCGAAGCACAAGTCAGCCGGCCTGCATTTTATCGGAATTTTTACAGCAAGGAAGATGTGATCGCACACGCCGTGAACAGCGTACTGAAAGAAAAGATCGGTACCCTGAAAAACGGTGACCTGCTGTTTCTTATGAATGACACGTTCATATATGTCTGGGGTGAGCAGAAACAGCTGATCGAGATCTTATATGAAAATGACCTTATGTCTGTTGTAAGTGAAGAGATGTCCAGATTCACGATGACAGCTCTCCCAAAATATTCCGGTTTCTCTCAAGATCCCGTCATATACGAATATCTAGCGATCGAGATGTCCTTTCTGGTGACTTCGATACTCTATGGCTGGGCCAAACGAGGATTTACAGAATCGACGGAAGATCTTAAAAAACTGACAGACAGGCTGTTTGAGATCCGCATGGGAAGAAAGATCCTGGCTGATATAAAGGAAACAGATAATTAGCTGTTCACATCCTGATCTGTCGAGCTTGGATACGATCTGACAAAGACGCCTGTCGGTAAAAGAAGAGTTGAGATGATCGACATGGCGTGAGAAGTATATCTGATGGAAAAGGACCGGCGAAATATCCGGGCCTTAAATGTTAATCCAATATAGAAGGAAACGATGACTTTGTGTTTTTGAGTAAGAATGTCTGTTTGCATAATACGGAATATTGAATAAAGTGCTTGAGTAGATTGCCAGAAACTGCAATGAAGAGATATTCGGTACCGGTAAAACAGATAGCCCCTTCCTTCTGCCAAGAATCCACTGTTATATGCTTTAGCATACGTACGGCTTAAGACTCAACGATGTTGGTGTAAATGAAAAAGCTATACAGGAAATGCTGGGGCACAGAGATATTGATACAACGATGCAGATCTATGTGGATGCATTCGAAAAACCTGATTTCGAATGCCATGGATGGACATGAGGAGATTCTAAACAAGGTGTTCCCGGATTACATTTCCCATTGATTCCAAATAACTTACTTACGAAAGATAAGGAATAACTCAACGAACTCTATTAACGTTTTTCTGGATTTCCCGATAAAACAACAGTATGGATGAGAAAACGATACGTCAGCAGATCGAAACATATGTAAAGAAGAAATATCATATCGAAACGGAGCAGCTCCCTTTCAATCGTGAGGATTATGCCATATTGAGACACCGGGATTCCGGGAAATGGTTTGCGGTCTTTATTGTCAAACCTTATGCAGAGTTTGGAATGCAAGGTATAGGAAATGTCGAGGTCATCTCGTTGAAACCAAGAGATCCCGTTATTGCAGAGTCTCTGATGGATCAGCCCGGATATCTCAGGGGCTATCCCAGCAGAAAGTGGAACTGGATCTCGATCGTTCTTGATGGAACTGTCAGCTATGAAGAGATCAGGAAACTGCTTGACGAAAGCTATCAAGCCACAAGAAAAGGCCAAAACATGAATACCAGACTATAGATGGGGAATCTGCAAGTTCATAATTGTGTACATTAACGAACGGTATTCGTGAGATCGCTACAGAACCCAGTATAATGTGCTAGAATAAAAACAATTCAGAAGCCGTAAAAGAAAAAGACAGAAAATAGAAGATAAGGAAATCATAAGCTCTGAGAAACAAACATAGTATCGGAGCTTTTTTATAGCTCCAGGAAGGAGAGAAACGGAGTATACAAGATTTAAAATATCCTCATATACTCCATCCGGCACTGGCTGACTGCAGATCCGACATATGTCTGAAGACTCCGTCCTTCTTCTGATACAGATCTGCCGGCCTTCCTTCTTCAACGACCCTGCCTTCATTCAGGACGACGAT
>JAZQIF010000059.1:0-5483 GCA_045540935.1 Erysipelotrichaceae bacterium
TCTCCTTTTTGATATACATATTATCTCACGACAGAAGAGGAACCAACGTTACAAAAATGTATG
Source organism: Erysipelotrichaceae bacterium (assembly GCA_045540935.1). Classification (GTDB taxonomy): domain Bacteria; phylum Bacillota_I; class Bacilli_A; order Erysipelotrichales; family Erysipelotrichaceae; genus Colivicinus. The sequence goes on from JAZQIF010000059.1 coordinate 64, forward strand.
CCTGTAGGACGAAAGAAAATTTTACGATATCATGAAATCAGAAGATGAAAACCTTCCTTCATGTATCATTGGTCCTCCTGCTTGCAGCATCATTGTTTTTTATGAACGACTGCAGTTTTTCGCATACCGAAGAAACGATCGAGCGTCCCATCAGCATCTCCGAGATCCACGAAAAGATAGAAGTACCGGTACTTCAAAATGAGGAAGACGGGATCCTGCTTGATGCCTCCGTACAGGAGATGAACCGATACGGCTATCATGCCGGTGACCGTATCAGTGTCACGATCGAAGATGAGATCACAGATCTTCTCATCCTGACTCAAGAGGAAGAATATGAAGAGCCTGTCTGCCTTTTCCTCAATCGCGAAGACAATAAAGATGAAGTCGTTCTGAAAGGAGTAACTGTTTCGCAAGACGCAACATCACTCAGCATCGATCTGAAAGAAAAACAGGTCCTATCCGACAGCTACCCTGCCGATGAAAACGTCTATCGAAGGACGAATGAAAGAAGCGATTATCCCGGCCTGAATGATGCAGACTATGCCAACTTCCGGATGGTGAAAACAGAAGGGATCAAAGAAGGCGTACTGTATCGCTCCTCTTCGCCAGTCAATCCCAAGATCAATAGGAACAGCTATGCTGATGCGAAAATGAAAGAAGCAGGCATTGCGACTGTATTGAATATGGCGGATCATCCGTATGAATTCTCGTTATTTGAAGATAAAGAAAAGACATATTATGTATCCTGCGACTACATCCTTCTGGACCTGTCGACCTTCTATCATACGGAAGAATTTAAAGAAGGACTTGTCGAAGGTCTTCATTACATGATCGGGAAGTCAGGGCCTTATCTGATCCACTGCACAGAAGGAAAAGATCGGACCGGTTTTCTGTGTGCGGTATTGGAGTGTCTCATGGGTGCTGATATCGATGAGGTGATCTCCGACTATATGAAGACCTATCAGAATTACTACGGGATATGTCTTGGAACTTACGTCTATGACAGGATCGCGCAAAGGACGGTCATCAAAGATATGAAACGGGCGTTTGAATGTGAGGATCTCTATGAAACGGACCTTTGCGAATGCGCAAAGAGTTACCTTGAAAAGATCGGTCTGAATGAGGATGAGATCGTTCTGCTTCAGGAAAAACTGTCATGAAAGAGTACACAATGGACTTTTTTGTAAGAAAATGGCCGGGGTTTCGGGGAAAACATGGAGAATCATATTAGAATGAAAGTGAAGGAGGAGTCCTTCAGAAAAGAATGAAAAACACTTTTAGAAGTTGGGAAAGGAGTTTTATGAAAAAAAGTTTACTGATATTGTTCGTCATGATCTTATGCTTAAGCGCATGTACGAAGAAAGAAAAAGAAGAAGAAAAGGTTTCCTTTGAACTGGGAGGAAACACCTACTACAACAGTGTCGATAACTACGGACACGAGGACCATTCAAAAGTGTGGTTTGGCAAAGACGGGTCTTTCGTCTTTACGGATTCCTATGCCGATGGTTACAACGAGCTTTCCGGCAAATGGGAACTGAATGAGAATGTCTGTTCGCTCGATGTGGAAGAAGGAAACAAGGAGACGGTCTCCAAGATCATCTTCGAAGTATTGGATAAGGATACCTTGAAGCTGAGGACTTCCCTCTCCGGTTCAAGATCCGACGATCTGTTCTCGACGATCGAAGTCAAAGGTTCCTCGGTGACTCCGAAAGAAGAGACGACACCGACACCGGTGACTCCGGAAGAAAACAAGACCGACAGTAAGGAAAGCGAAAAGGCGGACGAGAAGAAAGACGACAAGAAGGAAGAGGCTCCATCTGTCACGCCGACCGGAAACATCCCTTGTACCGGCATCACTTCCTTATACCGCAACTACTGGTCTTATGAAAACGAAAAGAACTGGGATCTGGAGATCCGTCCGGTCCCGGAGAATACGACCGACAAGATCAGCTTCAAATCTTCGGATGAGAACGTCGTAAAAGTCGACGATCAGGGCAGAGCTACGGCAGTTGCGCCGGGCAAGGCGACCATCACGGCGACCTGCGGCGATCAGAAGCTGACCGTCAATTATGAAGTCCGTTCCAAGACGGCAGCTGCTTCCGCGGCGACGTATAAGGCAAAGATCAAAGACGTCAACGACGCTTTCCAGCCAAGCGTGACCTTCGATCCGACAGGAAGCTTCGTATTTACGGAGAACGTCTATGCCGGCATGGCACAGATCAAAGGAACCTATAAGATCGAAGACGGACGCTACTACTGCACCGTTACCGATAATTCGGCAATGAAAGGTTTTGCCGGACAGGATGTAAAAGAGATCGTATTCAAAGTCGTCGATGAAAAGACGATCAAGATGAAGACCAATCTTTGCATGTCGACAAACGGTGAGCTGTTCTATATTGCCGATTAAGAAAGGAATATCTGTATGGCAAAAGAAGAACGTTTTGAAAAAGTGTACTCACAGTCCACGATGATGGGAGCTGTTGAGATCTGGATCGATAAGGAGACCGGCGTCAATTACCTGTTCCGTCATGACGGCTATGCCGGCGGTCTGACGGTGCTGCTCGATGAGAACGGCAAGCCGGCGATCTCGGAAGTGCACGATTATTAGACTGAAGAAGGAGAATTTCCTTTTGACCATGCCCATGTTAAAATAAGGGCGTGGATCTCGGGATATAGCGCAGTTTGGTAGCGCGCTTGAATGGGGTTCAAGAGGTCTCGGGTTCGAATCCCGATATTCCGACCATGTAAGAAACAGGACCGTCTTTGTAATGTAAGCGGTCCTTTCTTTTGTGTAGAATGAAGGTATGAGTTATTGTGATGCCCATTGCCATCTGGGTTCAAGGCAGTTTGATGAAGACAGGGATCAGGTGATCGAAAGGATGTTGGAAAAAAGAGTCGATAAGGTGATCCTGATCTGCTGCAGCGAACACGATCTGAGACATGCGCTGATATTAAGGGAAGCACATCCCGGTTTTAAGCTGGCCATTGGCATCCATCCTCAGGATCTGGAAGAGGAACACGAGGATGAACGGCTCATCCGTTTTGAAAAGATCATTCAGGAAACAAGGCCGGATATGATCGGCGAGATCGGTCTGGACTATTATTCCCATCTCCATACCAGAGAATACCAGCTGCATTTCTTTGAAGAACAGCTGAAGCTGGCGGAAAAGTATGATCTTCCGATCGATATCCATTCCCGCAAGGCATCCAACGATACCTATGAGATCTTGAAAAGGCATAACAACAGAGGCATCATCCACTCCTTTTCCGGTTCGATCGAGATGGCCAGGCAGTATATGAAACTCGGTTACTATATCTCCTTTGGGGCAAGCGTGCTATTTAAGAATGCGAGAAAGCCGATCGATGTCGTTTCCAAGATGGATATGGAAAGAGTATTGATCGAGACCGATGCCCCCTACCAGTCGCCGGTATTGGATCATCGCCATGAGCCTTCCGATATCGTAAACATCTATGAGAAGATCGCTGAGATACGGCAGATGGAGATCCCGGAATTAGAGAAGATCACGGAAGAAAATTTCGATCAGATATTCGTTTCAAGCATGTGAGGACCCTGTATCCTCACATTTTGTTAGAATGGTTACAAAGAGGTCAATGTTATGGATGAAAGAAAGATTCAGGAACTGATCGAAACCGGAAGAAACTGGCTTCGTACCGGCTACAGTCAAGAGAAATACGAAGACTATCATACTGACCAGGAGCTGAAGAAGAAACAGCCGCCGTTAGTCAAGGCGGCGATGAGCGATGTGATCATCGATTTGCCGAGTGACTTTGCCGGTATCGAGGTCGAAACCGATTTTCTCAAGATCGTCAACTCCCGCTCCTCACACCGCGTCTATACGCAGGGTAAGATCACTTTGAAGCAGCTGTCTTATCTGCTCTGGTGCATGCAGGGCGTCAAGGAGATCCGCGGCAAGTCCTATGCCACGCTTCGTACCGTGCCTTGCGGAGGAGCCAGACACCCGTTTGAGACCTATATGGCCTTGAAGGATGTCGAAGGACTCAAGGACGGTCTTTATCACTACCTGCCGATGGAACACAAGATCGAATTCCTCAAGGAGGTCGAAGATCTGAAAGGCTTCATCGGTACGTCGCTGATGGGTCAGCTCTGGGCTTGCAAAGCCAACATCGTCTTTTACTTCTCGATCGTCTTCTATCGCAGTGAATGGCGCTATGGCATCCATGCCCACCGGGGTCTGATGACCGATGCCGGCCACATCACGGAAAACCTCTATCTGGCTTCTACGGCTCTGGGGCTTGGCGGTTGCGCGATCGGCGCGGTGGACGGAAAGTATTGCGATGAAGTGTTTGGCCTTGATGGGGTCGAAGAATCGATCGTCTATGCGCAGCCTGTCGGCACCGTTTCCAAAGAGGACAGACAGAAGGAAGAAGATTTCTACGCCTTTGTAAAACAGCAGGGGCTTTGAGTACATAAGGGGGTAAAACAAAATGAAACTTGAATGCGGACAGAGATTTCCACGATTTCAATTTGACACGGCATATGAAGACGGTTTGGATAGTCTGGGCGTCCTAAAAGGAAAGACGGTCTTCTGGGTATTGCGTTACATCGGCTGCACGGTCTGCCGTTATGATGTGCACAAGATCGCCGAAAGATACGATGAGTTCAAAGAAAAAGGCGCACAGGTCTATGTGGTCATGCAAAGTGACAAGGAACATGTCCGAAAGGACCTGGAATCCACAGGTACGGTATTGCCGTTTGAGATCATCACCGATCCTGAGCAGAAGATCTATGACCTGTTAAGCATCGAAGCGGCAAAGACCAAGGAAGAACTGGTCGAGGGCGTTCTCGATGAGCTCAAGGAAAAAGGCGCCGCCGCAAGAGAAGCCGGATTCGTCCATGGCGACTACGAGGGCAATGAGCAGCAGCTGCCGGCGATGTTCATCGTCAATGAAGACGGGATCGTTGAATATGTCCATTATGCGAAAAACATCATGGACATGCCGAAGATCGATGAAGTCTTAGCGATGTTATGAGTTTGAGGGGAATGCTTCCCCTTTTCTTTTTGTCCGCTTTTGGTTAGAGTAAAGGCAGAAAAGAAACAGGTAAATCGTATGAGTCTATCTTCTGAAAAAATAAAAGTCATCTGTATCGGTGCCGGTGCTTCGGGACTGTTTTTCGCATTGAACTGTGCGGATGAAAGACATGAAGTCCTCCTTCTTGATTCCAACGCCAAAGTCGGACGCAAGATGTACATTTCCGGCAAAGGACGCTGCAACATCACCAATGACTGCGATGTCAAAACTTTCATCAACAACATCGTCACCAATCCCCGCTTCATGTATTCGGCCATCAGCTCCTTCAAGCCGGCCGATACGATCCGCTTCTTCAATGAACACGGCTGTCCTTTGAAGACGGAACGGGGCGAGCGGGTCTTCCCGGT
>JAZQIF010000060.1:0-10412 GCA_045540935.1 Erysipelotrichaceae bacterium
TCGGCTCACAGAACGACATGGCTACGATCCGACTTCATAGTCCAGTATCTTGCATACCGGCGGCTGAGCGTTCGGAGCGACGCAGTACAGATCAAGATCTGCATCATAAGCCATCTGCAGCGCCTCGTTACGGGACATTACACCCAGTTGACTTCCGTCCTGACCGATGACCATCACTTCTCTGAAGCGGATGCTTTCGTTTACGAGGTCATCATTTCCACGTTTTCTTGTTATAGTTTTTCCCCCCTAATTTTAAATAAAAAGTGAGACAAAGCCCACTTAAATATCGTTACACATCTGTAGCAATATATTTACCCAGGTTCCATGAACGTCAGGTGAGAAGTGGCCTTCTGCTTTCTACATACTTTTTATTACTCGTTTATTTAAGCATATTCCCTTTGAATTGTCAAAGAAATTCGCATATTTCGCCTCTTTTTACTGTTTGATCCTCCCCTTTTCTTCTTTTTGGGTTGACACACAAGGGAAAAAGATAGTATAAATAAACTCGTAAAAAATCTGTGTATAGAGGTAGCGGTGCAGAAAAGTACTGTGAGGAGCCGGCAGGCTTTGAATCACAGGAAAGGCAATCACCGCCGAACGTATCTTCCAGGCATGAAAGATGCGTGGGGCTTAGGGAAAGACCTTAAGCACTCCTTCGCAAGAAGAGGCGCTATTACTTTCGATGAGATGTCGTATGTGATAGTGCATACGATTTTTTATTGAAAGGAAAGAAAAACAATGAAAAAGATCTTAACAATGCTGTTCGTACTGCTGCTTGTCTGCGGCTGCTCTTCCTCAAACCAGCCTGCTGAAGAAAGCGCAGAGGCCCCAACCGTCCTTCGTGTCGGTATGGAATGTGACTATGCCCCATTCAACTGGACCCAGTCTTCCGATTCCGATACGGCTGTCGCCATTTCTTCCGTCGACTATGCGGATGGCTATGACGTCGTCATTGCTTCTATGATCGCCGAAAAACTCGGCGTGGAAGTCCAGGTCGTAAAGACCGACTGGGATTCTCTGATCCCTTCTCTTAATGCCGGAGCGATCGACTGCATCATCGCCGGTATGACCGAAACTCCGGAAAGAGCAGAAGTCGTCAGTTTCACGACTCCTTACTACGAGTCACAGATGGTCGTCATCGTCAGAAAAGATTCCGGCCTCGTCAATATTACCAACATCCAGGAACTCGCCGGTCATAACGTCTTAGGTCAGATCAATACGACTTACGATGAGATCATCGATCAGATCGATGGCGTCAACCACATGACACCGCTAGACAATTATCCGCGTATGGTCTTATCTTTGCAGGCCGGTGAAGCCGATGCGATCACTGCCGAACTTCCGGTCGCCAACGGTGTCGTGGCAGCCAATCCGGATCTTGCGATCGTTACATTCGCTGAAGGAAACGGTTTTGTCGTCGATACTTCCGTTTCGATCGCTGTCGCTAAGGAGAATGAGCAGCTGTTAAACGATATCCAGAGCGCTCTGGATTCGATCAGCGAAGAAGAAAAACTTTCGATCATGGAAGCAGCTGTCAACAGACAGCCGGCTATCGAAGGATAAGATATGTCATTGGGAAAGTGCTTGGAGATCCTCTCCAAATATAAGCTGTCTTTTCTGCTTGGTGTAAGAACGACCCTGATCGTTGCGGTCTCCGGCACTTTGATCGGCTTGCTGATCGGGCTGATCGTCGGAGGCATACGCGCCATACGTCTGGATAAGACGGCCGCTGCCTACAAGAAAGTTTTAAAGAAGATTCTGGATGTCATATTCCGTGTCTATATCGAGATCTTCCGCGGCACGCCGATGATGGTCCAGGCGGTATTCATCTACTACCTGGTCTATACCAATATCGTCCGCTGGGACAAGATGGTCGCTGCCATCTTTGTCATCTCGATCAATACCGGCGCCTATATGGCGGAGATCATCCGTTCTGGTATCCAGGCAGTCGATCCCGGACAGACCGAAGCCGCGAGATCCTTGGGTATGTCCTCCATACAGACGATGTTTGATGTTGTATTGCCCCAGGCCATCAGGAACGCTTTCCCGGCTATCGGCAACGAGCTGATCGTCAATATCAAGGACTCTTCCGTTTTGATGATCATTTCGATCACCGAACTGATGTTTCAGTCCAATTCGATCGCCGGAACGACCTACCGATTCACCGAGACTTATTTTGTCACTGCCCTGATCTATCTGTGTCTGACAAGTGTCTCCTCGATCATCATGAATGCGATCGAAAAGAAGATGAACAATACCAAGACTTCCCTTCCGCAGTCCGATACGGACTTCAAGTCCATCTCGATGGCAAAGGAGGAACTGTGATATGGCACTGATCGAAGTAAAAGATGTAAGAAAAGGATTCGACGGACTGCATGTTCTGAAAGGCATCAGTTTCGAAGTGAACAAAGGCGAAGTCGTCTGCCTGATCGGACCTTCGGGCTCCGGCAAATCGACGATGTTAAGATGTATCAACTTACTGGAAGATATCGATGGCGGAAGCATTACAGTGCTTGGCGAAGATATCTCGTCTTTAAAGGATATCAATGCTTACCGTTCCAAAGTCGGCATGGTCTTCCAGCAGTTCAATCTGTCCAACAATATGAATGTCTTGGACAACTGCATGATCGCCCAGAAACGGGTCCTGAAGACCGATCCCGAGACAGCAAGACAGAAAGCGCTCCTGCACCTCAAAAACGTCGGTATGGCCGATTTTGCCAATGCCTATCCTTCTACCCTTTCGGGCGGTCAGAAACAGCGTGTGGCGATCGCCAGGGCCTTATGTATGGAACCGGAGATACTGCTCTTCGATGAGCCGACTTCGGCTCTTGATCCGGAGATGGTCGATGAAGTGCTCAATGTCATTTCCGATCTCAGCAATCAGGATATGACGATGCTGATCGTCACCCACGAGATGGGATTTGCCAAGGATGTCGCCGACAAGGTCATCTTCATGGATTCGGGTGTGGTCTGCGAACAAGGAAGTCCTTCCGATATCTTCGATAACCCGCAGAACGAACGTACCAGACAATTCCTGAAACGCGTACTTTAAAAGAGAACTTCACGTTCTCTCTTTTTTTTGCTGCTTGTGGTTCTAAAGATCGACGCGTTCCACGAAGATCTTGCCGTCATCGTTGATATAGACCCTGGCATAGGATGGCGAAGTCAGATCCCTGTTGTATAAAGTGGAACCCGGATTGATGAAGCGGATATTGTTGTAGATATCATCGGCGAAGCTGTGGGTATGGCCATAGAAGACCACATCCGCTTTTTCACTTTTCGCTTTATCGATCATCAGTTTCTTGGAGAAGGTATAGCCTGTCCCATGAAATATGAATATCGTATGACCGTTTAAGACGATCTTGCGGCTTTTGGGATAATCATAGGTCCAGTCATTGTTTCCTTCCACTGAGGCAAAGGGAGACAGTTCTTCAGGAGGAACGAGCGAATCACCGCAATGAAAATAATAATCACAAGCCGGATTATCGTTCAGGATCTTGTTGATGGAGTCCATATCACCATGGTTGTCGGAACATAAACAGATCTTCAGCATCGTAACAGGAAATCCTCTCCTTTGATCACTTCTCTCTCACTCAGATCGCCGAAACCGATCTGGCGCATGCATTCATAGGCACCGATCGCAACGCAGTTGGACAGGTTGAGACTTCTGGCATCGGCACGCATCGGGATGCGGTAACACTCATCGAGATGTCCTTTGAGTATGGCCTTATCGATCCCGGTCGATTCTTTGCCGAAAACGATATAGATATCTTCTTCATTCTTATCAAAGACGCATTCCGAGAAAGACTTTAAGGCATAACGGGTAAAATAGACGAACTGTCCTTTTCTTCCTTCATAGAAGGCATCCCAATTCTTATAAACGTTATAATCCAATTCGTTCATATAATCCATGCCGGCTCTGCGCAGATGTTTTTCATCCAGTACAAAACCTAACGGCTCGATCAGATGAAGCTTCATCTTGAAGGCCGAACAGGTGCGCATGATATTGCCCGTATTCTGCGGGATCTCCGGCTCGAACAGGACGATATGGATCATAAGCTGCCCTTTCGCGAAACAGCCCTTAAAATGAAATATGCGGCCGCTAAAAGCACGATGAAAGTTACGACGATCGTGATGACCAGATGATTGAAGAATTCCGGCGGGACGATCATGATCAGGATATCTTTGCGCAGATCCAGAAGCCACAGATCGTTGCTCGGGAAAAAGACGTGGTGGAACATCGTCCAGAACGAATCGAAATCGATCAGGATCCACACGCCTAAGACCGCCAGTACGGCAGCTGCATAGATCAGCACCTTCTTATAGGAATCAAATAAAAGTGAAAGCTGTTTTTTATTTACGGCGTGGACGATCGCAAAGACCGTTGTAAACAGGCAGAAGATGCCGATGTAATTGGCAGCCAGATTGAGGTTTCGTACATCGATCATGTGCAGTTTCTCATCATCGGTGAAGATCTCACGCATCTGACCGTTGACCGACATCTGTATATCCAGAGAAGCCTTTGGATCATTGAGATAGGAAAGCGTGAAGTGTGTCAGTTCGTCCAGATCGCTTTCCGAAATGCCGATATGTTCGGCGATCGATTTGCCATAAAGCGTCAATTTGGAATGCTCGGAACGGTAAAAGGATTCATTGAAGGACCAGAAATGGATCGAAAGTATCAGACTTCCGATGATGAAAAGGAAAGCAAACAGTTTGTATAGTGTCTTGTCAGAATTTTTCTTTTGCATCGATGATCCATTTCTTCAGTGCTTTTGCACGATGTGAATATACATTTTTATATTCTTCTCCCAGCTCCGCTTCGGTCTTGCCGTATTCGGGGATCAGGAAGATCGGGTCGTAGCCGAAACCTTTGACGCCGGCCGGTTCTTCAGAGATCTCACCTTCGTTGATGCCTTCGTAGAAATGAACTTCTTCATCCTTGTCGATGAAGCACAGACAGTCGACGAATCTTGCGCCGCGGTTTTTTACATCTTTCATGACATCGACGATATAGCGGCATTTCTGCGGATAGTCCATTTCCGGTAAGAACCTTGCGGAATGGATGCCCGGCTTACCGCCGAAATAATCGATACAGATGCCCGAATCATCGGCGATCGTCGGCAGCTTGAACAGATCGTGATAGTACTTTGCCTTGATGTAGGCATTCTCTTTGAAGGAAGTACCGTCTTCGACCGGTTCTTCGTGATGGTCCATATCTTTCGGACAGACGAGCTCAACTTCGACACCGTTGTCCTTGAGTATGTCAGAGATCTCGGTGATCTTATGTGCGTTGTTGGAAGCGATAAATAATTTTCTCATACTAAAAAATTATAATATAAATTCTCTAATTTTCAATTTACACAGTTTAAAGAAAAAACGGGTTTGTACCCGTCGAAACGGGAAACTTCCCGCAGAATGAATAAAAATGCTTCAGAAATGATCTGAAGCATCAATCAAGGTTGAAATGTTCGATGATCTTGGAGACCAGCGGGTTTCTTACGACATCGGAGTTGGTGAATTCCAGGAAAGCGATCTTTTCGATATCCTGTAATTTCTCATAAGCGATCTTGAGACCGCTGCGGTTGCGGTTGATGTTGAGGTCGATCTGGGTGATGTCGCCGTTGACGACCATCTTGGAATTGAAACCCAGTCTCGTTAAGAACATCAGCATCTGTTTGTCCGTGGTGTTCTGCGCTTCATCCAGGATGATGAAGGCTTCATCCAGAGTCCTTCCCCGCATGTAGGCCAGCGGTATGACTTCGATGATGCCCTTTTCGATCATCTTATCCTTCTGTTCGCCGCCCAGTATCGCATCCAACGCATCATAGATCGGCATAAGATAGGGATCGATCTTTTCCTTGAGATCGCCCGGCAGATAACCCAGGGATTCCCCTGCTTCGACAGCCGGTCTTGTGATGATGATACGGTTTACTTCCCCTTTCTTGAGATAGGTCACCGCCATCAGTACCGCCAGGAAGGTCTTGCCGGTACCGGCCGGACCGATACCGAATATGAGATCGTTGTTTTTGATCATATCGATGAAACGCTGCTGGTTGTAGGTCTTGGCTTTGAACGGCTTGCCGGCGAAGGAATACGCGATGACTTCCTTTTTGAAGTAACCGCTTTTCACTTCATTGATATACATGAAGGACTGCTTGATCAGATCATAATCGATCTCATCCTCCCTGCAGCGGCTGACCAGATAATCCATATGAGTGCTGAATTTACCGAATACTTCCTCATCATCGCTCAGCAGCTTGAAATAATCATCACGATATACGATGCCGCAGTCATACAGTTCTTCCAGAAGCTGTAAGTTGGCATCATTGACACCGACGATATTCTGGATATCGTCCTGACTCAGATCTTTAAAAACATATTTCATATACTTCTATTTTAGTAGAAATCCTTCCAGAAAACTATAAATATGAGACCCAGGTATTGGCACCCACGTACTGACAGGCCTTCGCTCCGCAGACATTGGCATTTTCGATGCAGGAAGAAACGGACTCCCCTTTTGAAAGCGCAGAGATGAAGCCGGCAACGAAGGAATCTCCGGCACCGGTCGAATCGATACAGCGGATCTTTTCTGCCGGCGGATAAAAGCTTCCTTTGTACAGACACCCTTTGTCAGAGGCCTTTATGATGACATTTCTGATGCCTGACTGATATAAGACCGTTTCGCATTCCATAAGATCTTCATTGCGGCACAATTGCCTTGCCTCCGACTCGTTACAGAAGAAATAGTCGATATAGGAAAGACAGTTCATGTCTAAGGCATATTCGTTGTTTTTGATCGAAGAGGTATCGACACACAAGGTGATGCCTCTTTCTTTGATCTGTCTGAATAAAACGGTGAGCTTTTCATCATTTAACATCTTTGAAATGAAAAGCGAAGCAAAAGATACGATCTTACAGTCGTCGTCGATCTTCACATCCGGAAGGTCGTACAAACGAAGTGAACCGTTTTTGGAACCGACGAAGCTCCTCTCCCCTGTCTCATCGATCAGCACCAGCGAGATATAGGTATCGATGCCTTCACGGAATACATCTTCGCTTATCTTTACACCTCTCTGTTTTAAAAAATCAAAGATCATATGACCGCTAGGATCTTCACCCAGGATCGTCGAAAACGAAACATCGTTGCCCAAAGCCGCCAATACGACCGATTCGTTGAGACCGTCCCCGCCAAAGGACGTCTTGATCCGATCGGCTTTGTATCTTCCGGAAAAGAATTCGTTCATATCAGCCAGATCGACCAGGATGTCGATGCAGGAAGCACCTAATACATTGATCTTGCTCACAATACTATTGTATTAAAAAAACCAACTTTCGTTGGTTCTTATTTGGATCTTCTTAACTTACGAGCGTTTTCACGTTTCAGTCTTTTCTTGATACCAGGTTTAACGTAATATTCTCTTTTTCTTGCTTCAAGAAGAGTGCCGTTACGGGAGACCTGTCTCTTAAAACGACGTAATGCGTCATCGAGCTGTTCGTTTTCCTTAACTACGACCTTTGCCACAATTTCACCTCCTCTTGCTTCGCGCAGAAACTATTATATCGAAAATATTATCAAAAATAAAGTCTATTCGCCTTTTGCGATCAGTTTTGTGCCGGAAGATGTACCGATACGGTTGGCACCCAGGCTGATCATCTTTTCAAAGTCTTCTCTGCTTCGTACGCCGCCGGCAGCCTTGATGAGGCAGTCGTCTTTGACGGTCTCCTTTAACAATGCGACATCTTCAAATGTGGCACCGCCGGTCGAGAATCCGGTCGAAGTCTTGACGAAGTCGGCCTTGGTATTGAGGATGCATTTGCAGGCAGCGACTTTTTCTTCATCGCTCAGAAGACACGTTTCGATGATGACCTTCAATGTCTTGTCGCCGACCGCTTCCTTGATCCTGGCGATCTCATCTGTGACGTAGCCATAATCTTTGTCTTTGAGGCGGCCGATATTGATGACCATATCGACTTCATCCGCACCTTTGGCAACGGCATCTTTCGCTTCAAAGACCTTGGCTTCCGTAGACATCGCTCCCAAAGGGAAACCGATGACGCAGCATACTAAAACATCGCTTCCTTCCAGTTCCTTCTTGCAGAATTCGATGTTGCAGGTGTTGACGCAGACGGATTTGAAGTCATACTCTTTTGCTTCATCGCAGAGCTTTCTGATCGCGTCTAAAGATGCATCGGCTTTCAACAGCGTATGATCGATATACTTAGATAATTTCATTTTCCTCTCTCCTTCTCTTCTTTATGAATTTGACGGCATAGTGTTTATCGCCGTAATAGAATTCTTTGCCCAGGCCCATCGCAAGGAAACGTTCGTTTCCCTTGCCTATTATCAGCAAGGTATCGTTCTTATTCATGATCTCAACGGCATTTTCGATGGCTTGGGATCGCATCGGCATATATAAGATACGCCCGTTGCGTTCATAGCGGTCGCAGCGTTCCAGTATCTCCATGACCGAAGAATCCTGGGATTCGTTTTCCGTCAGAATGGAGACATCAAGATACTTGTTGCACAGTTCCATGATCTTCTCGAGACGCTTGTCGCCGTCGGAATAATTGACGGAAATGACGCCGATTGCCCTGTTTTTCCGTTTGACGTAATCGCCATAGCGGAAGATCTCTTCGATCGAATTGATGTCATAAGCGGAATCGACGATGATGTTGAACTGCTCATCCACCCTTTCCATGACGCCGTCGACATACGGAACGTTTTCCATATGATCGATGACCTCCTGCAAGTCATAGCCTTGAATCGCCAGAGCGATGATGGCGGCCGTCAGGTTGTAGACGTTGACCATGCCCTGAACTTTGGAACGTACCGGGAAGACTTTGTCGTCATGAACGATCTTGAAGGCAATGCCGGAAGATGTGATCGAGACATCGCGTATCTGGAAGTCGGCGATCGAAGAAGTGCCGTACGTCACATAATTCTCGACGCAGTCTTTGAGTTCATCGAAGGACTCATCATCGATATTGAATAAGACCTGGGATGTGTTTTCCAGCGTGTAAAGATAACGTCTGACATAGGTGTAGTAATCGTTGCTCTGGTATTCGCTGGAATTCTTGTTGGTACAGGTATAGATGACACATTCCGGTCTCAAAGAGTCGATCTTCTGTAAGTTCAAAGATGCCGCATCAGCTTCAAAAGTACAGGCTTTGACTCCGTTTTTCTTCATCGTATCGAGCATCTTCAGATTGTCCAGGATATTCAAAGTGGCGAACGATGAATTGAGTTCCAGACCGTTATAGCGGATGCCTAAGATGCCGATATAACCGCAGGAAGAAAACGAATTCAGATAGTCGTTGATGAAGGATGCCACCGAACTTCTGCCATAGTTTCCGATGACGACATACTTGTCGATGCCGGCGTTCGGGTCATTGTAAAAGACATTTGCTGCCCTGGTCAGGACGGTGTTGACATTGTTTACCCTGATGTAGACGGCTTTGTATTTTTCTTTGAGCTCTTTGGAATAGACGATGACCTTGGCGCCGTTTTCGATGGCTTCCTTGATATAGTCATGTCCGTCGTATTTGATACCGTCGAGACAGAAAAAGATTGCATTCTTCATCGAATGACGCGAGTCGATGGAAAGCTGTTCGATCTCGATATCGGGAGCTCCTTTGAATAGACGGCTAAGCAGCATGACCTTTCACCCCTTGTTCATTCACTTCGTCGATGATGACCTTCTGTATGCTTCCAACCGGAAGATTTTCAGCGATGTCGATATAGATGTATTGCTTGCAATAACCGCTGGAAATGCCGTTTTCACACTTTTCGATGAGCACATCGACGCTCTTGCCGATAAAGGAAGAATAATATTCCTTTGTGAATCCTTTTTCCAGTTCCATGACCTCTTTGACGCGTTGTTTCTTGATCTTCGGATCGATGTGTCCGTCCATCTTATCGGCAAGCGTGCCGGTCTTTCTGGAATACGGGAAGACATGGATGAAGGAAAAGCGGATCTTCTTAAGATTGGATAGCGTCTCTTCAAATGATTCGTCGCTCTCATTCGGAAAACCGACGATCAGATCGGTCGAGATCGAGATATCCGGCATCTTTTCCCGGATGTAAGCGATGCGCTCCATATATTCCTTCATCGTATATGCCCGATGCATGGCCTTTAATATCTCGTCGCTGGCCGACTGTATCGGGATATGCAGGTGTCTGGCAAGTTTGTCATTGTCTGTCATGAGATCGATGATCTCATCGCTTATCTCGGTGATCTCGATCGAAGAAAGACGTATCGTTTCAAGATCTTCGATTTCAGTCATATCTTTCAGAAGATGATAAAGATCATAAGACCCGTCATTGTAGCGGCCGGTATGGATGCCGGTAAGGACGATCTCCTTATTCTGTTTTGCCAGGATCTTTGCTTCTTCTAGGATCTTTCTATGAT
>JAZQIF010000061.1:0-8474 GCA_045540935.1 Erysipelotrichaceae bacterium
GGCGATGTCGTACTGTTTGCGATGGGTCTGATGGTCCAGGAAGCTTTGAAGGCTGCTGAAGAACTCGATGCGACAGTCGTCAACGTGTCTTCCATCAAACCATGTGACGAGGAAGACATCAGAAAACTTCTTGCCTGCCACAAGAGAGCGTATACGCTTGAGGAACATTCGATCATCGGAGGCCTGTTCTCTCTGGTCGCTGAGATCAAGGCAAAGACAGAAATCACGACACCTGTCACGCCGATCGGTGTCAACGATACCTTCGGTGAGTCCGGCAAGATGAACGATGTTCTGAAGAAATACGGTCTGACAGCCGATCATATCAAGGAAGTCGTCAAGGGTTAAGCATTACGGAAAGCGTCTTGAAAAAGACGTTTTCTTTTTGCCTTGTTTTATCTTGACCAAGCTGGCCAAGCAAAGCAAAATATAGCTGAGGAGAAAAAACTATGAAGATGGTGAATATGTTGGAAGCGAAGACCTCTCTGACAAAACTGGTAAAGCTTCTGGAAAGCAAAGAAGAAGATGAAGTCCTGATCTGCAGGAGCGGTGTTCCGGTAGCCAGGATCATGAGGTATGAAAAACCGGAAAGCAAAAGGATCGGTATTGCAAAGGGCTATTTCGGATCTCTTGATTTGGATGCATTCAATTCGATGAACGAAGAGATCGAAAAGGAATTTTGTGGAGAATAAAAAATGGATTATATCTTAGATACACATATTGCGATGTGGGCGATCGAAGGAAATGAAAGACTGTCCGAGGAAGCAAGAGAGATCATTCAGGATGAAGATAATAATATCTACTTTTCTGCTTTGTCCGTGATGGAGATCGGAATAAAGCATAAAAAGAATCCGCAGATCATGAAGAGATCGGGATCACAGTTTTATGAAAGATGTCTTGAAGCAGGCTATTATACGATGCCGATGAAGCCGAAACACGCGATCTTTATGGATGATCTGAGAGTAAAAGAGGGCACATATGTGAATGACGATCCTTTCGATCGGGGACTGATCGCTCAGGCAAAACAAGAGGGGATGATCCTGTTAAGCCATGACAAAGTGATGGAGTCCTATGATGAGCCCTGCATCAGAATGGTATGATACAGGATCTTGATCAAGAAGACATCGGCCGTGTCTTCTTTTTTATATAATTAGGGCATGAGAATGATCGGATGGATCGTAAAGATCATCACGATGGTCGTGATGTTTGCGGTATTGGAACTGAATAAGAATTCGCTGTTTGGTTGGTTTCTGGCTTTTGTGAGCACAGGCCTGTTTTTCTTTGTATCTTCAAAGATCACCGGCATGAAGAACGTGCTGGTCTATTTTCTCTGGATCGCGGTATTTGTCGGGATCCTGTTTTTCAGCTGGCCGAAGGAAAGATATGTACCGGCTGTGAAGGGAAAAGATCCTTTGAAAACAGAGGTCTATGAAACGGCGTATGGCAAGGTGCAGGGTGTTTTCAACAAAGAGGGGACCGTCGAAGTCTTTGCCGGTATCCCATATGCCAAGCCGCCGGTCGATGATCTTCGATGGAGAGAACCGCAGAAAGCCGATCCTTGGGACGGAGTTCTGCTTGCGGATCATTTCATGGCGATGGCGATGCAGGAAAAGGATCTTCCGATCTATTCTTCGATCGCCAGGATCGTAGGTTATCATGACTACGTGCCGGAGCTGGGTGATGAGTATGACTTCAAAGCGAGCGAAGACTGTCTCTATCTGAATATCTGGCGTCCGGCAAAGCTACAGGAAAGGGCGCCGGTCCTGGTCTATATCCATGGCGGGTCTTTGAATACGGGACAGACCTGGTACAGGGATTTTAACGGGGAAGGTTTGGCAAAGGAGGGCATCATCGTCGTCAACTTTGCCTATCGTCTGGGGGTATTCGGTTTTTATGCGAATCAAGAGCTGGCAGATGAATCCCCCGATCATACGACAGGGAATTACGGCTTGTTGGATATGGTCGAAGCTCTGAAATGGGTGAAGGAGAATATCGCATATTTTGGCGGTGATGAAAACAATATCACGATCGCCGGCGAGTCTGCCGGATCGGCGGCTGTTTCGGCTTTATGTACTTCACCTCTGGCAAACGGATTATTTGATAAGGCGATCCTGGAATCTTCGACAGTCGCTTCCAGGATCCCCAGCCACTCCTATCGCAGCTATGAAGATGCGCTATCTTCCGGCAGGGAACTGATGGAACGCTATGGCGCAAGCAGTATGGAAGAGCTTCGAAAGATCCCGGCGGAAGACCTGGTAAAGGAAGCGGAGACCCAGCATCATATGACGGTCGATGGCTATGCACTGATAGAAGATCCTTATGAATCCTATAAGAAAGGGGTCCATAACGAATCGGCCATCTTACACGGATATAACAGCGAAGAAAGCGGACCGTTCATCCTGTTCTCGCATGCCGATATGAATAATTATGAGGAAAGGATACGGCGCTACTTTGGAGACTATGCCGATGCGGTGCTGAAGGTCTATGATGCGAAAGATGACAGACAAGCCGATGAATACTGGGCAGAGATCTACGGCTGTATCTATTTCTCTTATCCGCATTACTGTCTCAACCGTCTGGCAGTGGAAAACGATATCCCGGTCTATGAATACTTCTTTGACCGGAACAACAGCTATTTAAGCAGCTGGCATAGCGGCGAAGAGATCTATATCTATCACAATATCCCTGAAGGCTCTGTCTTTGATCAAAGAGACAGAGAACTGTCCGATGAGATGGCTTTTTCGATCCTGTCTTTCGTACGGACGTCCGATCCAAATCACGAAGGTCTGATAAACTGGCCTCAGAACTTAGATTCCAAGACCATGATGGGCTTTGGCGATACGACCAGGATCGTAACGGAACGCTCCCTGGCTTTGTATGAGATCCTGGATGAGATGCAGGGTTTTGAAAACAAAAAGTGAAGACTTGCTTCACTTCCGGTTCAATGATTCTTTATAGCTTTCTAACAACAATCCGTCATTGATATAGGCATTCAGGTATTTCGGCTTGAGTGCCTTTTCATATTCGTCGGTCAGGACCTTATATTCGGGAATGGATGCGATGATGACGTTGGGAATGATGAGAGAATCGTTTTCCTTGCCTTCGACATAGGTGACATAGACATCGCCTTTCGGGATGGATGTCTGATGAAGGGAGAACTTTTCGATGATCTGCGTATCGATCTTTTTCATATCATTGTCATAGATCTCGACATCCAGCTTCCAGAAGACGTGATTCTTGAATCTGGCATCCCTGGCAAAGCGGACGAAGGTCCCGTCTTTGATGCGGGCGAGTGCCACATCGCCATTCGAGACTGCCTTACGGATGAGCCGTTTGTCGGCGTTGAGATCATAGTATGAATAAAGTACCGTCAGTAAAAACATGAAGGCGACAAAGCAAAGGATGACAGTTAAGGCGTTGTTTTGCCAGCTCTCTCTGGTCTTTAAAAGATATAATATCGATGAAATTTCGATAATTACGATGATAGTTAATAATAAAGTTGACCTTTTATACAATTTTAACTGCATGATCTTTTAATACCTCACATTTCTAATATTACCACTTGCCCATAATTATGTGAATTGTGTGAGCATTGTGTGAAAATTGTTGAAATCGTTTTCAGTATGTCCTACAATCAAATTGTAAGGAGGTTCATAACTATTATGAGCAATTTAATGTTAGGTATAATCCTCGGCTTATGGTCAGGTGTGGCTATGGTCCTGGATTTGTCCGGTTTAGGTATTCGTACTCCTATCATTACTGGTCTCCTGGCTGGTCTTTGCACGGGTAACGTTGCAATGGGTCTGCAGGTCGGTTCCGTCATGCTGATCAACAGCTTAGGCTTCTACACTTATGGTGGTGCTACGATTCCTGACTTCATCACAGGTTCTATCTTCGGTACTGTCGTAGGTGCCAAGGCCGGTAACGTAGATGCAGGTATCGTCGTTGCTCAGGGTATCGCCCTTCTGATGTCTGAAATGGATATTTTAGGCCGTGCTTCAACGACTGTCTTCCAGCATTTAGGTGAAAAAGCATTAGCTGACAACAACATTCCTAAGTTCGAAACATTCACCTTATTAGGTGTTCTGCCTTGGGCTTTATCAAGAATGCTTCCGGTCGTATTGGGTATGGTCCTGATCGACAACGTCGTTGCGCTGACCAACTTTGCTACAAGCATCGAATGGATCGCTAACGGCTTAAGAGTCGTCGGTAAGGTTTTACCGGCTGTCGGTTTCGCACTTCTGTTATCCTACATGGATCTCAAGAAGTACTGGCCATTCTTCATCATCGGCTTTGTTCTGTTTGCTTACGCCGGTATGGGTACAGTAGCTCTGGCTTTAGTCGGTCTGGCTGCTGCTAGCTTCTTTGTTAAGGGAGGTGTCGAATAATGGCTAAAAAGTTAACACAAGCTGCTTTAAAGAAAGCATGTTCAAGACACAACTGGGCATTACAGTGGTGCTGGAACTATGAAAAGATGCAGGCTGCAGGCTATGCATACGCAATGGTTCCGGTCGTAAAAGAATTATATGATGGCAACGAAGAACAGTGCAGACAGCTCGAAAGACATATGCAGTTCTATAACACTCACCCGGGAGCTTCCGCTCTTATCGCCGGTGCAGGTGTTGCCCTTGAGGAAGGCGGACAGCCTGAAGTTCACGACAGCTTAAAGGTCGCTTTGATGGGTCCTTTAGCCGGTATCGGTGATACGATCCAGGCAGTCTTAGTTACTCCTCCGTTCAACATCATCGCTGCAGGTCTGGCATCCGAAGGTAACGCTATCGGCGCTATCTTAGCTTCCACACTTCCGGTATTGGCTCTGTTCATCTTAAGATGGCCATTGTTCAACTATGGTTACAAACAGGGTGCTAACGTTATCAACGATGTTGCAGGTGCCGGTATGATCGACAAGCTGCAGGTCGGTGCTAACATCTTAGGTGTCACTGTCATGGGTGGATTCGTTCCTTCAATGATCGGTGCTACTTTACCTGTCAAATTAGGTAGTGACTTGACGATCGATGGTGCTACTGTTGAAGCTAAGACTTTACAGGCCGTCCTCGATGCCATCTTCCCTTACCTGGTACCTCTTTGCCTGACATTCGGCTGCTACTATCTGATCAAGGTCAGAAAGATGTCTCCGCTGTCAGTCATCCTGATCCTCTTCGTCGTCGCATTCGTTTTAGGTGCGCTCGGCTGGATGGCTTAATCTTTAAGAGATTAAAACGAGTTTAAAGCGCAGGTCTCAAGATCTGCGCTTTCTTTTATTAAAAATGTAAACGCTTTACTTCACAGTGTTATAATGATTGAAGGGAGGTATCATTTTATGATCAAACATTTAAGAATCGATAACAGACTGATCCATGGCCAGGTCGCCGTTACCTGGATGAATTCGATCGGTGCAGACAAGATCATCGTCTGCAATGATAAAGTAGCTGCTGACCCGATCCAGAAGATGGCTCTGCCGATGGCAGCCAGAGGAAATACCGTTTATGTATTCTCCGTAGCTGAGACCATCAAGTACGCGCAGGAACATCCGGATGAGACGATGTTCATCATCTGCAAGTTCCCTTCCGATGCATTGCAGGTATTGGAATCAGGTCTTGAAGTCAAGGAAGTCAACGTAGGCAACGCCGCTCCGATCCAGGGCACCAACTACAAGATGGTCACGAAGTCCATCGCTGTCACCGAAGATGATGCGAAGTGCTACCGCAAGATCGCTGAGATGAGAGGCGGCGTGCTGACCAGCAGACTGACGACGATGAACGAGACAGAAAACTTCCTCGAGCTTCTGTCAAAGAACGGTTTATAAGAAATACGAAAGATGGCCGGTGCTCCGGTCTTCTTTTTTTATGCTAGAATCATACTTGTATGAATGAGATAAATTATGTCGACGTGATCGACTGCAAGCCTGAAGGGAGTTTTGTCAAAGCGATCTGTTTCAAACCGAAAAAGGCACCGATCGTATGTATCGTATTGGGTGTTCTGATGATGATACCCAACAACCTCTATGTGAGACTTTTGGGTGTATTTTTCATCTTCATGGCCTTTGTCGTATTGAAACTGGTGAGAGATTTCAAGGTGATGGACATCTTTGATAAAGGCATCATGTTTTATGGGGATGAAGAAGCTAAGACCGCTTACTTCCTTCCGTTTGAGGAAATGGAAAGCTGGATCATCAAACATGAGGATGGCCATGATACGGTCGAGGTGAAGTTCAAAGACGGCCGGCAGATCATCAAGGATACCTTTGAGGCAGACAAGGCCTATAAGGCACTGTATTCCCTGGTCAGGGAAAAAGACCTCAAGTATATCGAGGCGCAGAAAGACAGGGAAAAGCCTCTGTCTATCCCTGATGCGCTCGATAACATCAAGCGTTCTTTCCGTAAGAAGTGATCTTACGGATTTTTTTACCATTTTTATTGTATAAGGAGCTTTTATAAATGTTAGAATATAAACAGTTTATGAAAGCATATAAGAACTGTCGTATTTTCTGACAAAGACAAGGCATCATATGTCTTTGGTTTGGGATGGACAGTTTTTTGTTTTCAAAAAGCCATGAATATAGGAGGGGATTTAAATGGCATTAGACTATGTAAAGACTTCCAATGAGATCTTGGAAGCAGTCGGCGGAAAAGACAATATCGCATCCGCGACAAACTGTATGACGAGACTTCGCCTTGTCTTAAAGGATGAATCCAAGGCAAACGATGACACCGTCAAGGCGATCAAGGGCGTCAAGTCCGTCATCAAACAGGGCGGTCAGTATCAGATCGTCATCGGAAACGAAGTTTCCAACCTGTTCAAAGAGTTTTCAAAACTGGGCAATTTCACCGAAGAAAAAGCTTCGGAAGCTCCTAAAAAGGCAGAAGGCAACGCTCTGACAAGACTGTTTGGCTTCGTGGCAGGCTGCCTGACACCGCTTCTTCCGGCGATGCTGGGAACCGGTATGGTCAAGGTCTTGCTGACACTGCTTACGACACTCAATGTACTGGATGCAGCCGGTCCGACGTATACGATCTTATTCTCGATGGCGGATTCTTTCTTCTACATGCTGCCGGTCATGTTGGGCTGGTCGATCGCGAAGAAGACAGGTCATTCCGTTCCGTTATATATGGTCATCGGTGCAATGCTTTGCTATCCTGACCTGATCACCTTACTGGCAGGCGGCAGCGAAGTCGCAAGATATGGCACCTTCTTAGGTCAGCCTTGCACATACTTATTCGGTTTCTTACCGGTCGTCGGTGCTTCCTATACGAGCTCCGTTCTGCCGATGTTACTGATGACGCCGTTCATGGGCTGGGCAGAAGAATTTGCCGACAGAGTCTCACCGAACGTCTTGAAGGCTTTCTTGAAGCCGATGCTGTTCTTACTCATGTGCACACCGGTCATGCTGGTCGTATTAGGTCCGATCGGTGCGATCTTTGGTAACGTCGTTGCGGCCGGCATTTCTGCTTTATACAACGCCGTTCCTTGGCTCACTGTCACCATCCTTTCGGCGATCATGCCGTTCATCGTCATGACTGGCATGCACTACGCTTTGATCCCATTGGCCATCAACAATTTTGCAGTCCTGGGCTATGATGTCGTCGTCTTAGTTACGATGTTCTGCTCCAATATCTGTCAGGGTGCCGCTTCCTTCGGTGTCGCGGCTAAGACCAAGGACACGGAGATCCGTTCCGAAGGTATCGCGTGCGGTATCTCGGCGATCGTTGCCGGTGTCACGGAACCTGCGATGTATGGTATCAACATGCGTTTCGTCAAGCCGATGATCGGTGCTGTCTGCGGTGCCGGTGCTGCAGGCCTGATCTGCGGTCTTTTCGGTGTCAAGGGTTACACGATGGGCGGTTCGCCTTCCATCATGACGCTGATCAACTTCATCGGCGGTGAAAATCCTTACTCCGGTGTCATCTGGGGTGCGATCGCAGCTGCCGTAGGTATCGCTGTTGCGTTTGCTGTAACATATATCTTATACAAGGACGAAGAAGCAAAATAACAAACGAAGGCCTGTTTTGCGCAGACCTTTTCTCAAGGAGGAATAATGAGTTTAAGAAAAGATTTCTTATGGGGCGGTGCGACCGCCGCCAACCAGTACGAAGGTGCCTGGGATGTTGACGGCAAGGGCTTCTCGGTCCCTGACCACTGCACTAACGGTTCCCATACGTCACCGAAAAGAGTGACGCCGCATTTCGAGGAAGGCACATTGTATCCTTCCAAGGAAGCGACCGATTTCTATCATCATTACAAGGAAGATATCGCTCTGTTTGCGGAGATGGGTTTCAAGACCTACCGCATGTCGATCTCCTGGACAAGGATCCTTCCAAACGGTGATGATGCTGTGCCAAATGAAAAGGGAGTCGGTTTCTACAGAAGCGTCTTTGAGGAATTGAAAAAGTATGATATCGAACCCTTAGTCACGATCAATCACTTCGATACGCCGATCGCTCTGATCAAAAAGTACGGCGGTTGGAAAGATCGACGGA
>JAZQIF010000062.1:0-4600 GCA_045540935.1 Erysipelotrichaceae bacterium
CAAGAGAAAAGCCAGGACAGTCGGATCTTTTCGAAGCTCCGAAAGCCTGGATGCCTACTGTGACTTTTTGAGTGTCATCGAAACAGGAAAGTCCCACAATCAGAATATCTACGAACTGATCAAGGAAAAGATGTAATAAAAGCCAGAGAATCATTTCGTTCTTCCTGTGTTGAGAGATGATGATCCTCTGGCTTTTATTATTGTTTACCAGCTACAGGGGTGTGAACAGTAACCAAAAAACAAAGTATCCGTCTTTTTTATACTTTCCGAATATTTTTACGATCTGCAGAAAATCATCCATTGTTAATGCATGGTTTCCGATGACCGGACCTTCCAGGACATCGACACCGATGTTGCCATGAAACATCAGCATCGTATTCAGATTGACGTAGACCCAGGGACCTCTGGGTATGTTTCCCGGATTGACGTTTATCCTTTTGAACCCATACTCCTCGTGCAGCATCCGGGCATACGATTCCATCTTTTCTCTTGTTTCACAGTAAACAAGGAAATACTGATCATTGATCGGAATGTCATTAAGCCTTGAATATTCTTTCCAGTTATTGACCATCGAATTTTTCTCTCCTTCTTCTTCAAACCACAAAGAGAAGGAAAGAAAAACTCCCATCACATGATGAGAGCTCAATAAACGAATATGCTTTCTCCCATCATTCAAGCTTTAGCACCTTCTTACTGTGTAAGGGTTGCTGTACGATCACAGAGCTTGTCTCTCCCGTACTCTTTATGGTTGATTCAACTATATCATATTTTCTTACAAAAAATACGCGAGTAAACAGATCCCGAGTCTTGGCCCCTGAGCACCAGGAGCTGTACAGCAGGATCTGCTTACTCACATAAACTCATAAATACAAATCAGAACCAATAACAGTGAAACTGTATTCAGATATTATCAGCTAAATCTCATTACCTGATTCGCTGTTAAGAATCTGCTTTGAAATTATAGATCGGCTTGATGATCTTTATGATCTTCGCAGTCGGCGTGATATTGTCAACGATATCTTTCATGTCCTTATAGGCCATAGGAGATTCATCCAGTGTATTCTTATTGGCAGTCGTGGTATAGATGCCTTCCATCTGCTTTTCAAATTCTTCTACGGACAGCCTTCTGAAAGCTTCGTTTCTCGACATGATCCTGCCGGCACCATGCGGTGCGGAATAGTTCCATTCTTCATTTCCCTTTCCGACACAGATCAGAGATCCGTCTCTCATATTGATCGGTATCAATAACTTCTCACCTTCTCTTGCCGACACCGATCCTTTTCTTAAGATCATGTTTTCCGTATCGATATAGTTATGTATGGTCGCGAACTGATCGACGACATTCAAGTCCATTCCTTCAACGATGATCTCCATCATCGTCTTACGGTTGATGTCCGCAAATTCCTGCATGATCTTCATATCATGGATATAATCATCAAAGAGATCCCCTGTCACATAGGCAAGTTCCTTAGGAACATCATTCTTTGTCTCTTCCTTCATCTTCAGGATCGCAGACTCGATCTCTTTCTGTCTGCCTTGCGATTTCAGATCATTGATCATTTTGCTGATCTCTTCTTTTGTGATACCGTTGGTCTGCTTATATGCCAGATCCTGATAGATCTCTGCCACTTCCTTGCCTAAATGTCTGGAACCGGAGTGGATGACGATGTATAAGTTTCCTTCTTCATCCTTATCGACTTCGATGAAGTGATTGCCTCCGCCTAAAGTCCCGATGGACCTCAATTCTTTTTCAAGATGTACGACTCTGTTCATGCATCTTAAATCAAAAACGTTTGTCAGATCGGCATTCTTATGTTTCTTATTTCTTACATTCATGCCGGCAGGGATCTTTTCTTTGATCAGAGAATCCAGCTTTTCAAAGTCGATCTCTTTTTCCTTGATCATCACTGTCTCCATGCCGCATCCGATATCGACACCGACCATATTCGGGGTGACGGCACCGTGTAAAGTCATCGTCGTACCGATCGTGCAGCCTGCCCCGGCATGAACGTCCGGCATGATACGGATCTTGGAATCCTTATAGACTTCCATATCGCATAAAGTCTGTAACTGCTCGACAGCCTTAGCTTCGGCAGTTGAAGCATAGACAACTGTTTCGTTGTATTTTCCTTTTATCTTGTACATAATGATTCCTTTCAAAGTCTGCCCGATCAGGGCAGAGCCCTGATCAGACACTTATTTTTTCATAACGCTTATCATTCAATACCGAAAGCATATAATCATAAGGCGTCAGATTAACGCCATCGATCAATGACTTGAAGACGACAGCAGACTGGCCGGAAGCCAGCTGCACGCCTTTGCGCTCATAATCGGCATGATAGGTATTTTTACGGGAATTGACATTCCAGAATACGATATTGGGGATATCGTATCCGTTTGCCTCAAACTTCGCCTTCATTTGATCATAGAAGAGCCAATCGCCTATGACACAGCGATCGAACTCCATATCGGTGATGACAACGATCGAAGAAGGCATATCCTTTTTCGCTGTTTTGTGTTTTACCGCCATATGAAGGACCAGATCGAAAGCTGCTTCCAGGTCCGTATTCATACCCCAATCCGCATTTACGATATAGCGTATCCTTTCAAGCAGGCTTTCGCCTTTGATGCTTACAAGTTCAGGCCTGGCGGAAAAAGTCATGAACGAATTCGCAAAAGGACCTTTGTTACGCTGCGCAAAATACATCGCCAGACCGACGGATGTTGCCATCGGTCTTCCCGACATCGAACCGGAAACATCCGCCATGATCAGGAAGTTATTTTCCCCTTCGATATAATCAGGCAACGCTTTCCACTGTTCCTCCAGGACATCATCCTGTCCGCAAGCACCATACAGGTACTTTTCAACGATGTCATACGGGTAAAGGACAGAAGAATTGATCTTCTCCTCCCCGTTTTTGACCTGTTCCAGATACTGTCCAAAACGTTCATTGTCATTACGCAGGAATGCTTTACGATAATTGTTCATCGCTTTGGACGGAACCGACGGATAATCGATATCCTCGAACCTTTTGGCTGACATATCGACTTCGACGACCCTTAAATAATTGCGAAGACCGGCAAGTGTTTTGCGATATTCCTTTTCGCTCATACCCAGCCTTTTTGCCAGGTATTTTCCCTTTTTCACGGTTTCCTTATTGGAAGTATTGATCGAAGGCATCCACTTTGCCAGTAAAGACACAGCTTCATTCCGCTTCATATTATCGATATCCTGTTTTAGCTGTTTTTCGATCAAAGCCGAAACTTTGTCAGGTGCTTCATCAAGAAGACAGACAAGATCATCCCATCTTCCGTATTCCGCGATATACTCCAGGTTTTTATCAAAGATGTCCGGATACCATTTGGCCAGATATTTCAACATCAGCCTGCCGGTACGCCGTTCACCCAAGCCTCCTCGGACATCCCTGGTATAGAAAGCCAGTTTCGTTCCAAGAAGCCTGTCCTCAGCCATGGCTTTGGAAAACATATTTTCGATATCCTTTTCCTTACGGGAACGCATTGCACCGCAGACCGCAAAAAGATCGACCAGCGCATCGGATGTGCTGTTAAGTGCCAGTGCCCCGTTTTCCGTCAATGTATAGCTTTGTTCCGTTTTGATATCATCAAGAAAAGTCATGGTCATACCTCCTTCATTTTTCTGAAACACGGCGCTGTGGACTGCATTTTCCCACTAGTTCTGGTAAGCAAATTTGTATCGCTGTAAGCGCCGTTGTACAAGATGCCCTTTAAGTCAAATCAGTAGACTGAAGTATTGCTGCAGGCATCTTTTTGTTTTGTGATCCCCGGGTCAGATAGATCCGGGGATCTTGACGAGATGCATCGTTTTTCAGAAGCACATGTTACGCTTCCCAGTCTCACGAGTCTGCTGTCGGCATCTCTTATTCAAGACGTCTTTTTTCAGATTACAGGATTCGAACCTGTGTCTTTCCGATTTTTAGTCGGACGCTTTCCACTGAGCTAAATCTCCAAGATGTTTGCTGCAGACGTCTTTCTTATTTTTGTGTGACGGTCAGCCGGGAACACCAGACTGACCATCACCCAGACACTTTTTCGATCATCTGATTTGAACTCAGGATTTGCTGTAAGTGCCTGCATGTCCCTTGGGACAATTTCATCATATCAACACTCATTCTTTAAAAAAATTGTCAGTTCATACTATCTTTTGACCCCTGTATTCTTTATTTTTAAAGTATATTTCATCTATATATGTTTATTTTTTGACCCCTTTATGTGTACTATACAGATAGAAGAGGTCTCAATATGGAAGAAAAAATAAAGATCTACATACCGGAAAGTGTCAATAACATCCTTTTAAAAGATATGGAACTGTTTGAATTCTTCAAAAAAGACGGATCTTTGAACCGAAACGAATTCTATAACACGCTGATCGTCAATTACTACGAACAGTATGAAGAGAATCAAAGCGCGATCTTTTCGCATATCAAAGATTCGATCGCAGAACGTTCTTCAATCAAAGAACAGGATGTCAGTGACATCGCTGCCGAAATCTTGCAATATGTCGATGTCAGGACCTTCCAGCTCGACAGACAGAAATTCGATGTTTCCATTTCGATCAAAC
>JAZQIF010000063.1:0-4179 GCA_045540935.1 Erysipelotrichaceae bacterium
GGCGTTTTCTCCGGCATGACCAACATCATCTGGGTCGGTATCGCGATGGAATGTGTGATCCTCTTATTCCAGATCGTGACCCTGCCGGTAGAATTCGATGCCTCTTCCAGAGCTTTGACGATGATCAGAGAATACGGCATGGCTGATGCAGAAGACTTGCAGGGATGTAGGACTGTTCTGACGGCAGCTGCCCTGACTTATGTGGCAGGGGTTGCTTCATCATTCATGCAGATCCTTCGCCTGGTGATGCTGTATGGCGGAAGACGGAACAGGAGAGAATGATGACCAATTACAAGATCATGATCGCCCAGCTGGAAGGCTTGAGCGAATCTTCAAGAAACTATATCCCGCTTTTATCCAATGCCTCAGCTTTGATCAGTGGGTCGATGAAAGATCTCAACTGGGCAGGCTTCTATATCGTAAGAAACGATGCGCTGCTCTTAGGACCTTTCCAGGGCAAGACGGCCTGCGTCAATATCGCCAAGGGAAAAGGAGTCTGCGGCACGGCATATGAAAAAGATGAAACGCAGTTAGTGAAGAACGTCCACGAATTCCCGGGACATATCGCCTGCGATTCTGCATCGAATTCCGAGATCGTCGTACCGATCCATGAAAACGGGAAAGTCGTTGCTGTTCTGGATATCGATTCACCTTTACTGGAACGTTTCGACGAAAATGACAAAGAAGGTCTTGAAGCTTTTGTTAGAAAGCTTGAAGAACTGATCGAATGGGAATGACAAAGAGCCTTGAAAAAGGCTTTTTTGTTAGATTGGTAAGAAAAAGACGCTCCGAATTTGGAAGAAAATGATACAAAAGTCGCTCCGAAATTAGAAGAAAATGATACAAAACTCACTCCGAAATTAGTATAATATATTTGAAAACTCGCTCCGAATTTGGAGGAAAATAGTGTAAAACTCGCTCCGAATTTGAAACAATCATAAAAACGGAGGATGAACGATGTATTTCAGAAGAAAGATAGATCGGTTCTTAGAAAACTGGAAAGTAAAAAAAGACAGAAATCCTGCATTGGTCGTTGGGGTCAGACAGTGCGGAAAGACGAGAAGCGTCCTGGAATTTGCTAAAAGAAATTATAAAAATATTGTTCAGATCAACTTCTGGAATGATCCGGATTACTGTGCGGATTTTGAAGGAGAACTGGACGTCGATGTGCTGATCTCGAATATATCTTTGAGATTTCCCGATATCAGGATCGCTCCGGAAGACACACTGTTGTTTTTTGATGAGATCCAGGAATGTCCAAGGGCCAGACTGGCGTTAAAGAATTTTAAAATCGATGGAAGATACGATGTGATCGGAAGCGGATCTTATCTGGGCATAAACGGATATGTGATCGGTGATTCAACGCCGGCACCTACAGGTTATGATGATGTTTTTCAGATGTATACGATGGATTTTGAGGAGTTTCTATGGGCAAACGGATATGATGGTGCCCAGGTAAATGAACTTTATGACTGCTTCAAAGAAAGAAGGCCGGTGCCGGAAGCCAGACATGAATTATTCGAAAAACTTTTTACAAAATATGTGTGCATCGGGGGATTTCCGAATGCTGTAAAAGCGTTTGTTGAGAATCAGAATCTGATGGAATGTATCAGAATAAACCAAAATATCCTGTTTGATATGAAAGCAGATTTCGGAAGAAGGAAAGGAAAGGATGGAAGGCCTGTATTCAAGCCCTCCGAAGTGGCAAGGATACAGGATGCCTTTGATCTGATCCCGATGTTCCTGGCGAAAGAAAACAAAAGATTCGTTACATCAAAGATCTCTACAGGATCGTCTGCTGATAAAAACGATGCGATCGAATATCTGAGACAAACGCATATCGTGAACAAAGTCCACAATGTTGAAGTACCGGCCATCCCACTTTCTGCTTATAAGATCCGTTCGCAATTCAAATTATTCCCTGAAGATATAGGCATCGTGAGCGGGATGTTCGGGACAGATATGGTGATCGCGATCAACAGAGGCGACCTTGGACAGGGTAAAGGTGCGATCTATGAAGCTGCGGTTTTTGATTCGCTGATCAAAGCAGGGATACAGCCGTATTATTTTGCGAAAGAAAGCGGTCTGGAGATAGACTTCGTCATAGCTTACGATGGGTGTTCTTATTTGGTTGAGGCAAAGGCAAAAACCGGAAACACAAAATCCAGTAAAACGGTCATGGCACATCCTGAACACTATGGAAAGACAAAGCTTATCAGGATCGGCGCGTATAATATCGGAGAAAACGAGGATATATTGACGATACCACACTATCTCACGTTCATGCTTGGGAAAAAGACGGCAAGCGAAATGTCGTAAACTGCCTGCCGCTTATTTCTCCCGTTTTTCTTTTACTGCAAGCTTGCTTAAATAATTGAGGTAAGCCGGATGATCTTCGGATGCACCCGAAGGAATGAGTCTTTCGGCATCTTTGACCATCGAGTTCAATAAGGAATCAAGCTGCTCTGTAATATCGGCATCCTGATCTTTGCCGATCATGAAGATCTGCGGTACAAAGCCAAGTGTTGAAGCGGTGTAGTAAAGGCCGTTGAAGTCGTTGGCATTGCCCTCAGGGTCTAGGACTTTCGTATTTCTTTCGTTGGTCAGATAGACCATGACAAGATCGTTCTGCGGATCGATCATGACAAGCGTCCCGGTCCAGCCCTGATGACCGATGGTGGAAGAAGAGACGGCATCGGAGAAATACCATGATCTTTGATCATCCCCTTGTCTTGCCCAGCCAAGTCCCGAATTGGCGAGATCCAGGCCGATCGGTGAGATGAAGGTATCGATGACGTTTCTTGTAAAGAAGCGATGACCCTCATATCCGCCTGCCAACATCCCTGTTGCCAGTTTTGCCAGATCGATGGCATTGGAGAAAAGTCCCGCATGACCGGAGACGCCGTTCATCGAATAGTAGGCCATCTCGTCGTGGACTTCGCCTTGCAAGGTATACTCACGGATGCCCGGGAAATAGACAGCGCCGTCACGGGTATTGCCGTTCAGCTCGGTAGCGGCACAGTCTTCTTTTGTGTAACCGTGAGAAAGAGGTTCGAAAGATATTCTGCTTAGTCCCATCGGCTGAAAGAAGTTTTCTTTCATGTAGGTATCAAGATCCTGTCCGGTGATCTCTTCGATCAAAAAGGCCAGGATCATGTAATCGACATCGGAGTAAAGATATCGGCTTCCCGGCACATTGACCAGAGGTGTTTCGAAAATGGCTTCCAAGGTCTTCTGCCTTGTTTCTTCGTTATGTTCATGACCGGAGTAAAGAAGGTTGTATCCTTCTTTAGGCAGGTATTCCTGGCTTGGGGCATCGACATAGATATTGAAATAGCGCGGAGCAGGCGGGAAGCCGGCCCGATGGGTAAGCAGGTCACGTATGGTGATCTGCGACTTATACTCCTTCATCGTTTCATTCGACACCTGTATGCCGAAGTCATAACAGAAGTCCAATGTATCTTCAAAGAAGCGATCGCCCAGATACGAAGATACTTTTTCATCGATATCGATCCTTCCTTCGGAGACCAGTTTCTGTATCGCGTAGTTGGCGGAGAACATCTTCGTCACGGAAGCCAGGTCGTACATCGTATCGTTGTCCGCTTTGACGGGGTCTTTGATCTTTGTGCCGTCCGGTTCGTAGGTATTGAGACTTCCCCAGGTGTTGGCATAGATGAGTTTGCCATGAGAAATAACTGCCAGCTGGGCGGAAGAAAAGCCGTGTTCGATATCGGACTCAATGATATCGGAGATCAGTCTGAAGGCTTCTTCATGGAATCCTTCTTCTTTGAGATCTCCGTCTTTGATCGTGGGATAAGGGATGAAGACTCTGAGTGCATCTTCTTTGTCTTCGGGTTCGATATTTGAGATCTGAAGGGTATTTGAGCCGTTCTGGGCGATGTCTGCAATGTCGAGTTTATAAATACCCGAAGAGGAAAGATCTTCCTCACATCTGAAGGAATTGACGTAGAGATCAAAGGAACTGACACCTTCTTCCACCTGCAGGTAGATCTCACCCTGGTCTTTGTAGGACTTGAAAGACAGCAGGGAATTCATCGCCAGAGTGTCATCGACACTTCCCAGGCGGTCGGGGAAAGAAGCTTCCTTCTGCCATTCATAGGAAGGAAGGGAAGTTATCGTCTCTGTCCTGATCTTTGTTTCTTTTATCATCGTTTCTTC
>JAZQIF010000064.1:0-34669 GCA_045540935.1 Erysipelotrichaceae bacterium
ACCGTAAGTCGGAGCTTCGGAAAGCGGATGAGCTGCGATCTGATACTCGAGACCTTCAGCTTCAGCTGCCTTCTGCATCTTCGTAACTAATAAACTTGTGGACATACCTGCTGCGCAGAATAATACGATGTTTCTCATTATGATTTAATCCTCCTTTTCAATAAAATATGTGCGCTGTTATGCGATCATATTCATACCTCTACTTGATGATTTCCGATATCCTGACCTGTCATCTTTATTGATTAAAGCATTCGCTTGTCTGATATCAGACACCTTACACCCTTCTGATGGTGTGCTTTTGTCTGTTTCTTTCCGATCATTCGTGTCATTCCTGATCGCATTTTTGCCTTATTCATATGCTTTTTGTGCCGAAGGCTTTTTGCTTCAAGAAGGACAATACAGAAGAACTTTGCTTTATGACGAGAAACTGTTTAACAGATGATTCGCTGCTCAATCTTAGATCATTTCTGCCGACGTTTATTAAAAAGAAACGACATCGCATTTTATGGAACTGTCGCTAAAGACGATCATCTTCCGGTCATTTTCATTCACTGGTTCCCATTCTGAAAGCTTGTCATTTGCAGGATCTCCGGTCTTTGCAAAAGCGATAATGCTGGAAACCAGAACATCCGAAAGATGTCTGTCCCAATCCGTCATCGGACGCCAGCATTTTTCCAGAGAACCGATTGTATACCACAATTCGGCACTATGGAATGCACCCGAGTCATCCCCGGGCAGCTTTCTTTCAAAACGGAAGCAGTAAGCCGGCTTGTGATGATGTTTTGCCGCCAGAAGGGCCCACTCATACGCCATGGAATGCAATGCGGAAGCTTCCATATCCTGTGAATTGGTACTGAGAAGATATGGGATATCAGCCATTTTCCCGTGTTCGGCTGCCGTTTGCGGATCTTCCGGGATCAGAAGGCCGTCAACATGAGGGCAGCAATGATCCATCAAGGTCTGATCCATGCCTTTGAAAAATGCCTTGTATACCTCCTCGACACTGCATTTTCGCCACTCCTCAGGGTCTTTGCCCAGCATAGAAGTGATCTTCTGCCAGAAGCCGTAGCTGTCTTCGACCGGGGAAACATGAGCGAATGTTTTTCCGATCCCGCCTCCGCTGGCAAGATAAGCCGCTTTGAAATACGGTCTTGAAAGCGGAGAAAGGCAATGCATGGTCGAACTCATGGCACCGGCCGATTGGGCAAACAGCGTCACCTTTTTCGGATCGCCGCCATAGTCATTGATATTCCTGCTGATCCATTCCAACGCACAAAGCTGATCATACAACCCATAGTTTCCGCTGTGTCCGCTCTCTTTCGTCAGCTGCGGATCACATAAGAATCCAAGAGGTCCGAGTCGGTAATTCAAAGTTACGAATACCATTCCCCGACGCGCATACTCCATGCCGTCCATATGTTTTTCATTTCCGCAACCACCCATGAATGCTCCGCCATGAATATAGACGATTACGTCGGCATCTTTCGCATCTTCAGGCATCCATATATTCAGAAAAAGACAGTCTTCATCATAGGTATATGTCTCGCCCTTGCGAAATTCGCGGTAGTAAAACGGTTCCGGCTGTTTTAAAGCTTCGTTATCGAATGTCCTTGCCTGAGGGCAGGCATTTGCGAAATGCAGCGCATCATAAACGCCTTCCCATTTTTCACACAGCTCAGGGTATTTCCAGCGCTGTGCAGTCGCATAGCGGATCCCGCGGAAACAAAAGACTCCATCTGTTTTTTCTCCTTGTATCCTTCCGTTTTGCGTATTTCTGATGATCGTTTCCATATTCCAACCCTTTTATTTATGTATCTTATTAAGTTCGGCATTCAATTCACGGACGAAATCTTCCGTATATTGACCGCGCATGTAATTGAAGATCCTGATCAGTTCCATTCCGTTGCCCTCTTTATTGCGCTCATCATTCACGATCTCCGGGATCTTTTCCTGCAAAAGAGCTCTGACATCTTCGTTTGCAAGTAAATCATCCATCGTGTCGTTCAGTGAATACATCGATTTCAGAAAATCTCCCTGACCATCTTCAGATATGAACCAGTTTGCAACATTGAATTCCGGATGTTCATCCACGAAGATATAAGAAGCCTCAGGTACCTCCACCAGCTCTATCAGACTCTCATCCCAATAGGGACCGCCATATGCCAGGACCTTATTCTCTTTTTGATCGAGCATTGCTTTGAACCTGTAAACAGGACCCTCCTGGATCATCTCGCATGGCTTGTCATTGACAGTGACCTTTATATCTTTCAGATTGGACGCGACCATGATCAAAGTTTCTTTTTCACATCTTTTTACATATCGTTTTGAACAGATATGAATGAACGGCTCCGCAGACCACATCGCCTTATAGACGTAATAGGCATCCTTGCGTATCTTTCGATCAAAACTGACCAGACCCTTGCGGTTGAGACCTTTGCAGCCTCCTTCATCGCGGATCGCCGAACCGAAATCAAACATATTCCAGACAAAACTGCCCCATACATATTTTTCGGATTCAACCTGCGGCCATACACAGGCATGATACACGGTCTGATATTCTTCCGTATAATCCTTGACATGAGGAGAAGAAGAGTGAAAGAAAGGGGAAGACTCCACGCCATACTCCGTCATCGAAATACAAAGATCGGGATTTTCCTTGTGGAACGAGCGGAACCAATCGGTGTAATCGTTCATAGTTCCGTAATACCACCCGCTGTAAAGGTTGTAACCCAGGATGTCCGTGATCCGGTTCAGCGGACTGTCTGATCTGACAAAACCGATGTTGGCACTTGCGCTCAGACGTGAAGGATCCAGCTCATGAACAAGGTCATTCAGTTCTTTCATCTTCGGATAGAGTCCTTCGTATTCGCCAGTCATCGTGACTTCGTTCTGAATGCCCCAGCAGAAGATGCACGGATGATGCCGGTTCTGCGCTATCAGCTCCTTCATCATCATTTTGGCGTTTTCCAGGACTGCGTCATTATCTTTCGGAAGACTCAGCATCGGGATCTCCGCCCAGACCAGGATGCCCAGCCTGTCACAGATATCATAGATCCTGTCGGGATGCTGGTAGTGAGACAGACGGACGGCATTGGCTCCCATCTCATCAATGATCGCCATATCAAGCTCCATCTGTTCCTCGCCCGTCGCATTGCCATAACCTTCAAAATCCTGGTGTTTCGCAACACCCTTGATCTTGATATACTCATCATTAAGAAATGCGCCTTCCTGCGGATCGATCCTGAATCCTTTGAATCCGAAAGTCTTTTCCACCTGATCGATTTCCTTGCCATCCTGAACAAGAACAGCCCTCAGTTTATAAAGAAACGGATCTTTCTTCCCATTCCATAAATGCGGATCCTCAATATGGAACATTGCATCATTGCCATCACAGATAAACGTCTCTGTTTTATCAGCGATGATCTCATAGCGAATAACAGGATCCTTTGCACCCGCGACATAAGAATGGATACGGATATTCCCGGAAGCATCCGTTTCGATATCGACCCCATCCGATCCGTAATGCATCAGATCGAAATGCGCCTCATTCACACAGATCAGATTCACATCACGATACAGTCCGCCATAGATATTGAAGTCACCGATCAAAGGATTGAGATCGGGATAACGGGTATTGTCTGTCATGATGCTCAGCAGGTTCTTCCCCTGTCTTGCCGCAGCCGTCAGATCAAAACGAAATCTGGCATAACTGCCTCTGTGCTCACCCAGATATGTGCCATTGAGCCATGCCCGGCAGACACCGGAAGCAGCACCGATATCCAGAAAGACACATTCGTTTCCATCAAAAGAAAGCTCGATCTCTTTCTGATAGACCGCAACCCCATATCTTGCAGGATCATCCTTGTTCCAGCAATGCGGAAGTGCAACATTCATCCCGCCCTCAGGGCGCCATACCGGTTCTCCGTTTGAATTATCTGCAATATAAAAATACCAGTCATTGATAAGAGGATCTTTTCTGCGCACGCTTCGTCCGCCTTTCTATTTATCACGTCTTAAGAAGATCGCTGCGTATGGATCTATTCTCAGCGATCTTCTTTGTTTCAGCTTAAGTCCTCGCCGTTAGTCGTAATGACCTTTCTGTACCATTCAAAACTCTTTTTCTTTGAACGCTTCAGCGTTCCGTGCATCTCATCGTCCTGATCGACATAAATGAAACCATATCTTTTCTTCATCTGTCCGGTACCGCCCGATACGACATCGATGCAGCCCCAGGCCGTGTAACCGATGACCTCGACACCATCTTCCTCGATCGCCAGTTTCATCTGCCTGATATGATCCCGCAGATAAGCGATCCTATAATCATCTTCAACGTACCCGTTTTCATCCGGCTGATCGGCTGCACCGAATCCGTTTTCGACCACGAATACCGGTTTGCGATATCTTTCGTACAATTCATTCAGAATAAGACGGAAGCCTACAGGATCGATCGGCCAGTCCCATGGAGTCGTTTTCAGATACGGATTGCGGATGCCCGAGAACCCGTTTCCGCCAGCCCTGTCGGTCACTTCGGGATCGGCGCTCAGGCATGAGCTGTTGTAATAAGAAAAGGAAACAAAATCAACCGTATTCTCGCGGAGCAGACGTCGGTCTTCTTCGGAAAGAATCACAGCTGCCCCGTCTCTTTCCGCTCTTTTCAGATAGGAAGCAGGATACTCGCCGAAGACCTGCGTATCGATCAGGGCATATTGCCACTGGTTGTGCTTCATGACCTTGAGATGATCTTCCGGTGCACAGGTGTACGCATAAGCAAGCGCGGACATCTTCATGCATCCGATCTTCCCATCCGGAACGATCTGATGACATAAACGGATCGACTCGGCACAAGCCAGGATCAGATTGTGTCTGGCCTCATAACTGACCTGCTCATAATCATCCTGCGGATAGCGCTTCAGACCTGCCCCATCCGGTGCCAGCATGTTCATATTGATCTCATTGAAAGTCAGCCAGTACTTGACCTGATCCTTATATCTTTCAAAAACAGTTCTTGCATAACGGCGATAGAAATCGACCATTTTCCGATTCCGCCAGCCGCCATACTCATCGATCAGATGCTGCGGGCAGTCAAAATGAGTCAGGGTGATCAGCGGTTCGATCCCATAGCGGTGCAGTTCACTGAATACGGAATCATAGAAAGCAAGGCCTTCCTCATTGGGCTGCTGCTCATCTCCGTCAGGGTAAATACGGCTCCAGGCGATGGATGTCCGCAGGACTTTGAAGCCTAGCTGCGCAAACAGAGCGATATCCTCCTTGTAACGATGATAAAAATCGATCCCTTTGCGGGCAGGGAAACAATGCTGTGAATCATCAAGGTCCAGTTTCATCTTCCCCATGATGACTTTCATGCGGTCAGGTCCGTTGGGGATCAGGTCGACGTTCTCGACCCCTCTTCCCCCTTCATCCCAGCCGCCTTCTGCCTGCGAGGCAGAGATCGCTCCGCCCCACAGGAAGCCTTTTGGAAAACTCATTTGACTACCTCCCAGTCGTCAGACTATATCTATTCAATCGTTTTTCCCTGCGAAAGCAGTTCGGCATTCGCCTTTTCTTCTTCCAGACATTTCTGATCTGCCATACGGAAGAACGGGAAATATAAAGCAAGCTGAATGACGAATGCGACCACAGTCAGGAAAAACATCTTTAATCCGCCGGAAAGGAACGAATTGATGAATACCGGCATCGCCCATGCGGTACGGATGATCGGATTGAGATCAGGCATGAAACCGATATTGCACAAGCCCCATACAGCAAGTCCCGCAACAAGCGAAGAGAATACCATCGGGATGAAGTAGTACGGGTTCATGATCAGAGGGAAACCGAATACGACCGGTTCGTTGATGTTGAACAGGTTAGGCAGAAGAACGAACTTTGAAAGCGATTTGTAGCGTTCGCTCTTGCCAAACGGAGTCAGGCAGGCAAGTGCCAGTGTGTTGCCCTGTCCGCCGATATAGACAGCACCGGTCGTCAGGACCGCAAACAGAAGATATGGGAGCGGCTGACCGGCAGTATATGCCTCGGAATTGGCAGCCAATACGCTGAAATAAATCGGCAGCCAGACACCATTGACACTGGAAGGATGGATACCGCACCACCACATCAGATTGGTGAAGGTATAGAAGATCAATACGGTAAGCGGAGTTGCCGCAAGACCCATCAGAGGTGTAGAAATGACGTTTGCGATAAAGTTGAAGAGATTGCCGCCCGGCAGGAAATTTGCCAGATATTTGCATACACCCAGGATCAGCGTCAGAAGCATCGCCACCAGGATCGGTTCAAACGATTTCGCAACTGCCGGCGGTACGCTTTCAGGAAGCGTGATCTTGATCCGGGTATGACTCAGTTTCACATAAATGATGCTGGTAAACAGACCGACGAGCATAGCCACGAACAGGCCTTTGGAGCCAAGATAGTTGAGTTCGAGCACTTTCATCGTCCCGCCCGCACCGTTATCAACAACAGAGATCGGGATCATGATCAGGAAAGCCATGAAAGAGATCATCGCACCGGTGATCGGGTTTTCACCTGTTTCTTTAGCATAGTTGTAACCGACAGAAAAAGCAACATAAGGCGACATCATGTTCAGCGTAACGTTGATGATGCCGTTTATGACATCACCGATGCCGGACGTAACAAGGAAACTCTGCCAGGCGTTGATCGGGAAGTTTACCAGAACAGATAAACCCGCAACGCCAAGCGAGACGACCATCGTAGCAAGGAAAGAATGCATCAGTGTCTGCATTATTGGATTGGCAGTCAGTTTTGAAGCCATCATTCCGAAGCTGCTGGAAAGTTTCTCAGACCATTTGATTTTTTCACTCATTTTAATAAACCTATTATTTAACAAAACCTTTCTCGGGATGCCATCTTCCTGCTGCAGTCAGTCTGATGTGTTCCTTACGGTTTCAATATAACAAGTTTTAAAACATATTTCAATATTATTTTAATATTAAAACATATTTTATTTCATGAAAAAGCGTTTTCTGAAACATATTTCACATTAATGCTATAATAATATTCCGGAGGGACCCTGCATGAACATATTTGAAACGATCGAACAGAAACGCTCTTCATTCACCAATACCGACATCATCATCTACGACCGCTGCACAAAATTCCCTGAAAGCATCGCCAACGAATCCATAAGCGAACTGACAGAGATCATCGGTGTTTCCAAAGCTGCGCTTACCCGCTTCGCCAAGAAACTGGATTTTTCCGGATTCAGTGAGTTTCAATATATGTTCCGCCTTGAACTGAACTCCGCCAAAGAAATACAGAAGCTCCCCCGTTCCCTGCGATATGCACAGATCCTTCAGAACGTTGAAAACGCCATAGACACTGAAGAAATCAGAAAACTGGCTCAACGGCTGAAAAAAGCAGAACACGTCTTATTTACAGGCCGCTATCTTTCCAGGATCCCCGCATATTATCTTGACGCAGCCTCAAAGATATTTAAGACCGTCGAATCCAACTATGTGCATTCTGACGAATTATCATCTGCCTTTGACAGTAAGACCGCGATCGTCTTTTTTTCCGTTTCGGATGGCGGCACTTATTCCTATATATTGAATAAATACGCAAATAAGGCCGACGCACCATGGTGCGTACTGATCACACTCAGCGCAAACCATCCTCTGCGATCGCTGTTTGATCAGGTGATCGTGCTGCCAAGCATCTCCTCCCCTCAATACTTCGGAACGACGCTTCCCGAAACGCTGTCTTTTCTGATGTTCTCAGATATCCTGATCCAACATCTATCTGATAAAGAAAAACCTGTTTAGACACATTTTTCATCCTCTTTGATCACAAATATCCATCTTTCAAACGGTTTCTGTTGGGACGAAAAAACTCAAGTTAAACCCGAGTCGATTCTATCTGCTTTGATCATTTGCCTGAATACGCTTATCCACAGCTCAGCCATTCAATGAACCATTGTTTCAAATTCAGAGATCCTCTGCCTGGTAAGGATCTCTTTGAAGATCCCATTTTCCATCCGGTTTCCTTGTTTCCATAGAAGAAGTATCTCTGATATATTCATAAAACAATACTTCGATATCTCCGAGTTCCTTTGAATGCACGGTCACTGTATTGCAGTCGTATTCGATGCCGACATCTTCCAGTTCATCCATTTCTTCTTTTGTCTTTTCATCGACCTCGTAGATCTCACCATAGACTTTGAAACCCTTCATAGGAACAGCTGCCGGATAGTATCCTACTTCTTTTAAACCATAGTCATCCAATATAGCATCGCCCAGATACTTGCAATGTCTCACATAATGGTGATTGCTTTGTCCTTTCATCAGCGTTCCATAGGTAAATACTCTATAGTTCATCATCACCCTCCCTCTATTTAAACTTCAGATTTATTTCTCAAAGTTCACTCTATGATCGTACCGTCTGCTTCCGGTCTTTGTATCTCCATATTTATTTCATCATAGATCTTCTTGATCTGCCAGGGGATCACTGTCCTGAGACCGATCCTCATATCTTTTTCCTCATCATAGCTCCCATATCCTTTTTCTATCACTGCGATCTTCATCCTGTACTGAAATACATCGTTTATCCTTTCGATATCTTTTTCAGCATCACCGATCTCGATATAAAAATCATATACCCACGGCATTCCGAGAAATTCATTATCATGATGATGAGAGTTGAATCTATAACCGTTTCGTTCAGCAACATCATGTATTTCAAAGTCGATCTTCATCAGATCCTCTCTGATCCGATCTTCATCCATTCCTTCATATACGTCTGAATCTTTTATCAAATCCATCATCTTCATCTTGTCACCGATCCTCTGCAAAAGAAAAACTCTCTTTGCAATATACTTTGCTAAAAGAGAGTTTCTCTTTTTTATAGTTTAGTTTCAGAGGGAGAACTATTCTACACTATTTTTACTTCTTTTTTGATTTTTTCAGACCAGTCAATGAATCTTTTGTCATTTAATACTTCTTTGTTTACTAAACCAAGGTCTGATACACCGTTGATTACATCCATGATTTCTTTCAGTAAGAGTCTGGGCGAATTATTTATGGAATCTGACGAATTACCGGCAAGATGTCCCGTTATAGTCACATTATCCAGTTTCAGGAAAGGATCGTCTGCTGGTATCGGTTCGACCGGCATGACATCAAGCGCTGCACCCGCAATCTTTTTTTCCTTCAACAATTGATATAATGCATCATAATCAACGATCGATGCTCTTGCTGTGTTGATGAAGAATGCATCTTTTTTCATAAGAGATAACAGATCTTTTGTGATCATACCTTTGGTTCCCGGTGTTGCTTTTGCGTGTATAGAGATAAAATCCGACTCCTTAAACAGAGTTTCCAGATCTACCATCTCAACATTCAGAGAATCCGCTGTTTCTTTGTTGCAATACGGATCATAAGCCAGCACACGCATATCAAAGCCTCTACCAAGCTTTTTGGCCATAAGTTTGCCTATCGCTCCAAGTCCGACGATACCTACCGTTTTATATGCCAGATCAGGCTGATAATGTGTCTTGACCGAAGCATCAGCCCAACCGGTATTGATGATCGACAAAGCATTTCTGACGATTTCCCTGGCTTCCGCGATCAGGATACCAATTGCTAGATCAGAAACAGAATCTGCATTTCTCCCGGGAACACTAAATACTGCAATACCTCTTTCTGTAGCCGCTTTAACATCGATGTGTTGATATCCTCCACGAATACTTCCGATGACTCTCAGATCTTCCAGCTCATCCATTGCTTTTTCGTTGATTGGACAGTAACATGACAAAATCACTTCTGTTTCTTTATGATCTTTCAGAAAGGAAGGTACCGGCTCTTCGTTTGGGCCATTGTTTTCGATCTTAACGAACATATCAACAATGTCTTTATATTCCTCATTATCAAATAATTCGCCTTCCGCTTCTGTAAACGGCAATGCTTTTGTGTGCCTTAACATCGGTTCATAAACACCATCATTTCTTTTTTCAGCGATACATAATACTTTCATGGCGTCCTCCATTTATGAAAAGAGACGATAAAAAATCATCTCTTTTTCTCTATTGTTTTTCTTGTATTTAATCGATCTCTTTCCAGGATAAACCCTGTTCAATATATGGCTTCCCGCCCGGGAAAAGTTCATCGATAGCTTCCAAAGTTTTCTGATCGAGCTTAACATCAACAGCCTTCAGATTCTTTCTGAGATGTTCAATCGTTCTAGGCCCTACGATTGGGCATGTTACAACTTCTCTTTGCATGAGCCATGCTAAAGAGACTTCTGCTTCTGTATGGCCGATCTCTTCGCAAAGCTTGGCATATTTATCGAGTCTTTCAAGATTTCTTTCATCGATTGGTTCAGACATGCCTCTTCTGGTTCCGGAGTCCTGTCTTCTGTAATTTCCAGCAAGGAAACCTTCTGCCAATGGACTCCAGCAGATCAGGCCAAGACCCATTTCTTTAACAGCCGGTAGGAAATCACCTTCACATTTGCGATAAAGAAGATTGTATCTGTTCTGTGAAGTGATCAGACCGGTAATATTTTTCTTGTCAGCCGCCCACTGCGCTTTTGCCAGATCGTAGGCATTGAAGTTACTTGCACCGACATAAGTGATCTTACCTTCCAGTCTTTCTCTTTCCATCTCGTCCCAGATCTCATTCCACGATGTTCTTCGGTCAGGTCTGTGGAATTGTATCAGATCGATATGGTCAGTTTGCAGTCTTTTTAAAGAATCTTCAATCCTTCTGCGGATCTTATATGCAGATAAACCGACATCATCATTTGGTCCATAGCTTTCATTATTCATCGGCCAATACAGTTTTGTTGCGAGAATCACCTTTTCTCTTCTTCCGCCGCCTTGAGCAAACCAACGTCCAATGATCTCTTCGGTCCAGCCATTGTATCCTTCCGGAGACATAGCGCCGTACATATCTGCTGTATCAAAGAAATTAATACCCGCTTCCAAAGCCTCATCCATGATCTGGAAGCACTCTTTTTCGTCGGTAAACGGTCCGAAATTCATTGTGCCGAGTGCCAGTTTAGAAACTCTTGCTCCGCTTTTACCTAAATATGTATACTCCATTATTCTTCCTTCCTTTTTTAGAAAATCAGGAACAGGTTTGAACCTGTTCCTGATCATGCAACATGTTTATTCAGCAGTTGTTTTTTCAGTTACGGTTTTGGA
This sequence comes from Erysipelotrichaceae bacterium, assembly GCA_045540935.1. Lineage (GTDB taxonomy): Bacteria > Bacillota_I > Bacilli_A > Erysipelotrichales > Erysipelotrichaceae > Colivicinus. Next base: position 11,171 of record JAZQIF010000064.1, read on the forward strand.
ACCTTTGTTTGGAGTCAGAACATACCAAACTACACCCGTCAGGATCGTAACGATCAAAGTCATTACCAGATACATCGGAATGTTGTTTGCCAGGATACTGACAACAAGGAAACCGCCGTGCATAACAGGAACTTCAAGATTCCAAAGGTAAACTAAGCCGCCACCGATAAATGAGCCAATAATCAGCGCAGGGAATAAGTGTTTAGGATACTTTAAAGCATATGGAATCTGTGTCTCTGTTACACAGCAGATAAAGCCGGCAACCAGATTTGGCCAGCCTTGTCTGTCATCTTCATCCCAGATCTTGTTTTTGCCAACCAGCAAAGCAATAGCCATACCAAGCATACAACCAAGAGAAGCGCCCATAGCCGTAATAGGCATGAAGGAACCGGTTTCGTCCATAATGATCATAGCGACTGCAAACGCAATTCTTCCGGGCAGAGAACCCATACCGATCGCAGGCAGAACTGCCATAATGCCGCCGAAGATGAACGGTGAAAGACTTCTGGCGCTGTCAAGAACACCAATGAGGATATTAACGATCCATTCGCATACCGGAACAATGATCCAGTTCATGAATACGAATACCGCGAAACAAGAAATAAACGGAATGATAAGGATACCTTTTGCCGCATTTAAAGATGCAGGAAGCTTGAGATTCTTTGCCAGCCATCTTACACACATACCGGCAAAAATACCGCCGACGACTGCGCCTAAGAAGCCGGCCGGCGAATTCGCTGCAAACAGACCGGCAAGAAGACCGGCAGGGATCGCAACACGGTTGCCCAGACGGAACGCGGTATACATTGCCAATACCCAGTTCATGCAGCCAAACAGCATATTGCCCCAAGTATAGAAATCATACGTCAGTGTTCCAGGCATGCTTCCCGGATCGGCAGCACCAGCCATCAGTTTACCGATAGCCATCAGTAACGAGCCAGAAACCAGGACCGGAGTCATATAACCGATACCGGTCATCATTGCATCATAGCAATCTTTCCAAAACTTTTTCATATTTTTCCCCTTTTATTCTTTATATAAGCCTTTTTCAATCAGGAGATCCTTGATCTTTCCCGGATCTCTCAAAGCAACAGAAGCCGATACCTCTACTGTTTTTTCTTCATAACCTTCAAAACGCCAAGGACTATCCAGATCTCCATCCAACGCCAATACGATGGCATCCGCTTCGGCGATCTCTTCTTCTGTGATCGGATTTTCAGGACCCAGACTGCCGTCCCTTTCCATCTTCACCTCATGGCCAAGCTTTCCGAAAAATTTTTCGACACTTTCAGCCGCCATATATGTGTGGGCGATACCGATCGAGCATGAAGATACACCTACAATTTTCATAAGTTATTCACTCTCCTTCTTAATCGAATTTCGGCAAGGCATCATATTCTTCCTGGCCGACTCTGATTATTTCTTCTTTATCAGAGCTGTTCATAAGAACGCTGCGAAAACGATCACACATCAGCAAGCGCATAACACTGGATAACATCTTCATATAAGATATGCTGTCTGTATTCCCGGGAACAGCCAGAACCACAGCAAGATTTACTTGCCCCTTCTCGCCATAGGACTGATATGTGAAGGGTTTCGTTCTCAGGAACGCGACTCCTCCTTTAATGACTGTGTCACTTCTTCCATGAGGTACAGCCATTCCTTCTCCCATGTATGTTGGCCCTAGCTCTTCTCTTTCGTAAAGCGCTTTGATATACTGTTCTTCGTTTTCGATAATGCCGGCTTCTCTGAATATATAAGCCGCTCTCTTGAACAGATCTTCTTTGTCTTTTACATAAGAATCAGAAATATCGATCGTATTTTCACTGAAAACATCAGTTATTCTGTTTATTTCCATTTCCGAACATCATTCTCCTTTTTTTAAATAATTGTTTTCGAATGCTGTTAAGATATTTCTGAACTCTTCAGCATCATGAACTTCAAATAAACTCTGTAATACTTTTTTCTCTGTCAGCAATTCAAGCAATTCGCCCAGAACACCAAGATGAGAAGAGTCCTTCAGCGCAGCCAGAGTAATGACCATCCTGACCGGCTGCACTTCATTTATTCCGAAGTCAGTCTCTTCTTTCAAGACGATAAATGAAGCGCTGAGCCTGTTGACAAGGTCAAACGCCTTCGTATGAAGAAGCGCAACCCCTTCACCGATTACGATGCTATCGCCGAGTATCTCCCTGGATTTCTTCAGTTCATCCGCAAAACCGGGAAAAACGCTATGGTCCTGTTCCAGAAGAATACTGCCCAATTCAATCAGATCTTCTACCTCTTTCTTCTCAGAAACGATCAGAACATGCGAATCCTCTGCAAGGTCAGATATCAGAACTCTTTTTCTTTCTTCTTTTTTTCCTTGGAAAAAATAGGAATTCAGACGCTTATATAGCCGTTCATAGTCTGTTACCGTAGCTTCCTGCGTGACGATATTCATCAGTTCTGTGATCATCTGTCCTCTTGAGTTCCCCGGATATACATGGTTTTTCATCATGTAATTCCGGATGGCATTCACTTCATTCCCTTTCAATAAAGGCGATACATAGAACACTTTCTTGTCAGCCTGAGGCAGAATGCTGGTTGTTGTAATAACAAAATCAATATCATTGAGTTCATAATCATCCAAGTCGGCGACAGATAGAATCGCCTGTATATCCACATTGGGTAATTCGTTCTCAACTCTAGCTTTCAACATGATGGAAGTGCCGATACCGCTGGCACAGACCAATACAGCTTTCATTTTGCCGTTTAATGTTGATTGCTTTTTACCTTCAAGCGATACAGCGATATATAAAGCAAGAAAGGTCAGTTCATCTTCATTGCAACCTTTTCCGAAGTTCTCCACAAAGATCTTTCCGGCTTCTTTACATGCTTTGTAAATCTCCGGATATCTTTGGATAATCTCCTCTTTAAGCGGATTATTTACTTGAACATCAAAGAGTATCCTGTTAACAGTCGCTTCGAAATGAAGCAGCATGCTCTCTAACAGAGAATTGTCGTTCAACAGATCAACATTCAGAATCTTCTCAACTCTTGCAACAAATTCATGGACCAGCCTACCGATATCTGAGTATTCTCCGGCAATCAGCTTACCCTTCAAATATTTGCTTTGAACCAGGATGTAGTAGATTAGAGAATCGATTTCATCATTCGGTATTTCACCACATATATCAGCATCTGTGAGACTTCGTTTCAGCCATTCCTGAAGAGCTTGTATATTCGTGTATGATATCCCGACATTTTCCGGCTTACTGACATATTTTCTCAATGCCATTCTTTTTATCATCACTGCAATAAACAAGACAATATTAAGTCTGCCGTCATCCGAAAAGCTCACATTGAAATACTCTTCGAAATCTAAAAACAAGTCATTTATCTTCTCAAACTGATCAACATTCAAGTATTCCTCCAGAAGGATATTGGATGCATAATTCTCAGAAATCAGTTTATTGTCTTCTATGCTGCTTAAGTTGAGCAGATCGTACTCTGTATAGTTATTTCGCAAATAATCAACAATCGCTATACGAAGGTTTTTTTCATCTTCTTCAATTACCAAACCGGAGTGAGGCTTTTTGATCAGAGCCAGTCTGTTTCTTTCAAGGTATCTCTCTATAAAAGGAAGGTCGGATACGATCGTTGACCGCCCGGTCTTGACTTCCTGGGCAAGTTTATCAATCGTGATCGGCCGTTCAGCCAGAAACAGCTTCTGTAAAATAATGTTTCTTCTTTCCTTTTCGGAGTAGTATTCTGCGTTTTCTTCTTTCAGAAATGCATCTAATTTCTCTCTTTTCTTTCGGTCTATTTTATCTGTATCCAGAAAAAGACCCAGACGCTTATTCCTCTCAAGATAGATGCCGCAGCTGCTAAAAACTTTTTCAACCTCCAGCAAATCGCTTTGCATCGTTCTGACGGACACATTAAAACGATCTGACAGGCTCTTGATCCTGACATACTCTTGCTGCAAAAGCAGGTAACGGATTATATCTTTATATCTTTTTATGTTGCCCCTCCGTTTTGATTATGATTAATGCTCGACCAAAACGTCTTCGTTATTATCAATGCCTTCCGGTTCTACTGCCCAGGCCTTGTTCTCAGAACCATATAACTTAATCTTCTCTTTCAGCGTCCTCTTTAACGCCTGTCTGGCAACAGTATAAACATTGTAAGCATTGCCATAAGAAAGATCTGTTTCTTTGATGTCTTTGATCATGGACTCAAGCAATTCACCGCAGATATTGATCTTGTTTATACCGTTTGAGCAGGCCGCAACAAGATCTTCGTCCGTGGTTCCGGAAGAACCATGCAATACAAGCGGAAGTCCGTTGACTTCTTTCTTAATTTCTTTTAACAGTTCGATATCGAGTTTTGGTACAACGCCCTTCGGATAAATACCATGAGCTGAACCGATCGCAACAGCAAGGCAGTCTACACCGGTGTCTTCAACAAATCGTTTTGCCTCGGAAGGTACCGTCTTGTACTGCAAGCTGGCTTCATAATTATCTGTTTCACCGACATGACCGAATTCTGCTTCAACGCTTACTCCTGCAGCGTGAGCTATCTTGACTGCCTCTTTCATCAAAGCAACATGTTCATCATACGGGAAAACCGATCTGTCAAACATGACAGAGGTAAAACCTGCCTGGATGGATTGCACAACTCTTTCGATTGAATCGCCATGATCCAGATTGATTGCTACTGGAACCTTCGAATCTCTTGCGAGCTCTCTAGCAAAATGACCGAGATGCTTTTTGTCATGGATCAGGAAAGCAATGTCAAGGATCAGCGGAGCATTCATCTCTTCCGCAGCCTCAATAAAAGCTTTGGCATCTAAACTGCTATAGATATTCGGTGCAGCGACACCATAGTTTTCCTTACTGGCGCGATCTAAGATCTCCTTCATAGAAACAAGCATATTATTGTCCTCCTTAGCCCAAAAAGGCTGTTCTTTAATTTCATTCTAAATTGAACTGCATATCTCATATCATTCGACTTTTTGCGCATTAATCAGCAAAAATCATACTAAATGTTTCAAATAAAAAAACATGTCTCAATTGAATAATTGTTAGACATGTTTCTTTGTTTCTATCCGCCTGTTTACTTCATTCTGGCATTCTGACGAAGAGCTTCCCTTAATTCTCTTCTCTGTCTGTCCTGTTCTCTTTTTATCTTGTATTTATCATCCTGATCTTTCATCAGTCCGATGATGATCTTGATCATGACATAGGCAAATGCGATAGCAAATAAGATCATATCCTGCCTCCTTATCTACCTTTACGATTTAAGGATAACATCAAAATGTGTACTAAACCTTCCTGCCTCCCTTTTTTTAGAAAACAAAACATCATATGTCCTGCTGTCTTAATAAGGCTGCGGCATCCTTATCCGCTATGATCAGACAATCCGGATGTTTCTGGAAAACAGAAGAAGGAACACTTGGATCGATCGGTCCTTCCACCACTTTTCTGAGTATTTCTGCTTTTTCGCTTCCGGAGACGATGAAAACGATATGAGGGATATTCATGATCGTCTCAGGGCCATAGGTATAATAGTAAGGCTCTCTGTATTCTTCTCCGCCCGAAAGAAAACTCAGTCGGTTTCTGATCCTTTCATTGATATCGGTCGCTACCGCATGTACTCCTATATCAAAATGGTCCATTGTTGAAGAAAGATTGCCGCAGAAATGGCCATCCAGTCCAAGTCCCATCATTACAAAATTTATGCCGCCTTTTGATGCGATAAAAGAATCATAGTCTTCATAGTTGTCTTTATTCAGACAGTGATATTCCTTATATGGGATGTGATCAATAAACATTTCTTTCATGGCGCTTTCGGTCACGCCCTGTTTCTTTCCTTTTACCGGGATCTCATCAAAAAGAAAAAATTCGGTATTCACATTCGGCAGCTGATCGATGACAGGCACAAGGATCTCATACATCCTTTTCGGAGTTTTTCCGCCGGTGATCGCCATGTTGTTTGGCTGGCTTTGATCATAGTAATGATGAAGAAAGATCCTGGCAGCCTCTTTTGACATTTCTTCATAATTTTCAGTAATAACGATCTTCATTTCATAAGCCTCTTTCTTGCAGAATGCTGTAAAGTCTAGACGCGATCTCATAATAGCCAAGCGTAGTCGGATGCATCATATCCAGTGACAGATCCTTTCGATCAAGCAGATCTTTCGCATGTACCAGGAGGATGTTTCCATCTTGTTTCTTAACGATCTCTTCAAACGCTGAGCGATATTCTTCAGGAGAAGAATCGAGAACAAACTTGCCATAATACCCATGATCAAACAGCGATTCAAAAAGATCGATACACACGATCAGTGCCTTCGGATAGGACCTTTGAAAACGATTCAACGTGTAATTTACTCTGTTTTTAAATTCTTCTTTTGAATATCCTTGTGCGAGAAGATTCGTTGAAGGTTCAAACAGGATCAGCCGGTAATCTTCTTTAAGCGAAGATAGCCAATCCACGACATGATCCTCCAGAAGACACTGGCCGGCCAGAGAATAGTTATCGACATCCATTCCCAGTTTTCTTCCTAATAAAGCCGGATAGTTCAGACCCGCAACATGCGTTGAGGTGCCCTGTGATAGACTTGTTCCATAGACCAGGATCTTCTTATCCGGAACATCGCTTTCCAAAGGATCAGTGAATTCACCTTTTACTTCATCGATCCGTATCCTTTTTCCCAAAAGAACGATGCGGACTAGATCCGGACAGTAAGAATATTCCCTGTAAAATACATCGATCAGTTTCTGATCGACGATCTCGGATAACGGCTTGATCTCTAGTGTTATCGAGTCTTGAAACGATATCTCATGCGGCATCAGATGATCGCCATAATAGATCTCGACTTTGTTTTCTTCAAACTTCTCCAGACAGCTGAGTGTGATACAGACTGTGCCAGACGGTCTGAAACGGATCTCCTGGCCATACATGTGACAAGGGATCTCGTGATCCAGTCTGTCTGCGATATCTTCGGGAAAACGGCATAAGGCTCCATCTTTCCTCAGGCTGTTTACACAGGTGATCGTCAATCCTTTTGCTTTCATCATTCGACACCGTTTCTTAGTGCCTCTTCAAGAAGAGGTCTGGTATATAAAAGCTGTCTTCCTTCATAGTCGTGACGCAAGCACTTGCCGATCGCTGTGACAGCCTCCTCATCGTTTTCATGATCTACAAGCAGATCACGTATCATGTCTTCCAGCTGTAGCAACAATGATCTGTCACACGGGATCATGTTGTGAGCCGGATAGATCTCTTGAACACCTTTGATCTGATAAGCTTTTTTATAGGTTTCCATGAGAGTCCTTAAAGGCGGGACGAACTCAGGAAACGGCATCTGGTTCCAGATATTGTGTTTTGTGATCGGATCACCGGTAAACAGACGTCCGTACTTTTCATCGAAAAGACCGATCGAACCGTAGGTGTGGCCGGGAAGATCATAGACTTTCAGTTTACGGTCACCCAGGTCGATCTCATCTCCTTCCTTGAGATCATGAAAGATCACATGTTCAATGCTTCCTTCATAGTATTCCTGTTGATCGATCTCTTCTTTCAGTTTCGGCAGTTTATGAAAACGATACTCCAACATCGCCTTTTTCATATCAATGCTGTCCTGCTGTTTCAGAAGATCCAGGTCTTTGAAGTTCAGCCAGGCTTCTTCGAAACGGAAGGCGCCCGTGCCATGATCGATATGTCCATGCGAAAGTACCGGCATGATCGGCTTGTCGGTGATCTTGCGGATCTCAGATACGATATCGCCATATCCGTAAGCCGTATCAAACAGAACAGCTTTTTTCTGCCCGATGATCAGATACATATGGACGCTTTCAACTTCGGTGATGACATATAAGGTGTCATCGATCAGTTTTGTTTCGTAGATCATGCAAGATCCTCTCCGTTGCTGGCAATCACTTTCTTCATCCATTCATAAGATTTCTTCTTGCTGCGGTCCAGTGTCCCGTTTCCTTTATCATCCATATCAACATAAATGAAACCATATCTCTTTTTCATTTCACCGGTACTTAAGGAAACCAGATCGAACGGTGCCCACATCGTATAGCCAAGCAAGTCGACACCGTCGATGTCGATTGCGTGATTCATTTCTTCAATGTGCTTACGCAGATAGTCGATCCTGTAATCATCATTGATCTGACCGTCTTCTTCAATCGTATCTACCGCACCGAGTCCGTTTTCTACAATGAACAGAGGTTTCTGATAACGGTCATAGAATTCATTGAGAACATAACGCAAACCCAAAGGATCGACTGCCCAACCCCAGTCTGTCTTCGGCAGGTATGGATTCGGATCGCCGCCGAGAACATTCATTTTTGTATCGACAGATACGATATTCGAACGATAATAGCTGAACGTTATGTAGTCTAAACAGCCTTCTTTCAGGACTTTTTTATCTTCTTCACTGATCTGCAAAGAAACGCCTCTTCTTGTCCACAGATCATGAGTATAAGAAGGGTAATATCCCCTGGCCATGACATCGATGAAATAATAGGTTTCTCTTCTCTGGCGCATCTGTCGGAATATGTCTTCCGGTTTGCAGGTCGCCGGATAGATCGCGCTGGAAGCATACATTGCGCCAAACATAGAGTCCGGCATCATCTCATGGCCAAGTTTTACAGCCCGCGCGGAAGCGACAAACATATTATGAACAGCGTTGTAGTGTGTCTGGTCATCGTTGACGTGCGTTCCGCAGGAGGCAAAACCGCGTACCGCATTGATCTCGTTGAATGTCAGCCAGTATCTGACTTTTTTCCCGTAACGTTCAAAAAGTGTCCGGCAATATTTGATATAACAATCGATCACGATCCTTGAGGACCAGCCGTCGTATTCTTCCGCAAGAAAAACAGGAAGCTCGTCATGACAGATCGTAATGAGCGGCTGCATGCCGTACTGAAGCGCCGTATCGATCACATCATCATAAAAAGTCAGGCCTTCTTCATTCGGACTTTCCTCGATCCCTGTCGGATAGATCCTTGGCCAGCAGATCGAAAAACGAAATACGTTACATCCCATCTCTGACAATAATTTCAGGTCTTCTTTATACCGATGATAAAAGTCTACGGCCTTATGGCTTGGATAGTAAAATGATTCATCGATGTATACTCTGGCATCTTCAGGGATCGACTCACTGGCAAAGAAACTGCTTCTGGCTTTGCCAAGAGAACCGTCGGCATTACGATACGTGATGCATCGCGGTTCATTCAGGCTTCCGTCCGTTTCAAAATCATGTGTCGAAAGACCCTTGCCGCCTTCATTGAATCCGCCTTCGCATTGAAAATCCGCACAGGCACCGCCCCATAAAAAAACTTTTCTGCTTTTCATTATCAGAACTCCTCTCCGTTGGTTTCGATCAGATGTTTATACCAGTTATAGGATTTTTTCTTATATCTTTTTTTACTTCCGCGTCCTTCATCATCCTGATCGACATATATGAAACCATAACGCTTTGACATCTCGCTGGTACCCGATGACACCAGGTCGATCGGTCCCCACATCGTATAGCCGAGAATATCACAGCCGTCATCTGCTGCCTTTTTTAACTGCGTGAGATGTTCCTTCAGATAAGAGATGCGGTAATCATCTTCCACTGTATCGTTCTCATTCAGCGTCTCCACAGCACCCATGCCGTTTTCAAGGATAAACAGCGGTTTTTCATAGCGATCATAAAGCTGATTGGCTGCATAGCGAATGCCTATCGGATCGATCTGCCAGCCCCATTCTGTGATCTCAAGATATTTATTTCTTAAACCGGATGTCATATTTCCGCTGACATATTCCCTGCCCTTTTCGTCATAGGCATTGACGATGGACATGTAATAGGAAAAGCCCACAAAATCAACGGTTCCTTTTTCGATAAGCTCAAGTTCTTCCTCGTTAATCTTCAGATCGAAGTTTTTATTCTCAAAGTATTTTTTTGCGTAATACGGATATCTTCCTTTTGCCTGCACATCGGTGAAAAGAAGATTGGACATATGATCGACCTGAGCATTGGCAAGTACATCTTTTGGATCGCAGCTGTATGGATAGGTCGTCATATCGGCGATCATGCAGCCGATCTTGAAATCCGGATCGATCTTATGTGCATTGATAACCGCTCTGGCAGAAGCGACAAACTGATTGTGTACTCCCTGCCATATCCTTTCTTCGTAATCCGGCTCTTCGGAATAAATGATCCCCAGCGTTTTGAACGGTGCTTTCAAAGCAACATTGATCTCATTGAAAGTGACCCAATACTTTACTTTCTTTTTATAACGTTCGAAAAGGACATTGGTATATTTCTCATAAACATCGATCATATGTTTATTGCACCAGCCTCTATATTTATCCCATACATCTATTGGGGGATCAAAATGAGCGATCGTCACTAACGGCTCCATATGATACTTCAGACATTCATCGATAACGCCGTCATAGTATTCAAGAGCTTTTTCATTCGGCTCTTCTTCATCAAGATGCGGAAACACTCTCGCCAAAGCGATCGAAAAACGGAAAACAGAGAAACCCATTTCCGCCATAAGACGGATATCTTCTTTATATGTATGGTAAAAATCGATGCCCCAACGTTTCGGATAATCCGCCACCGGACCGATCTTTCCTTCTTCCAGTTTTTCCTTAGTGATCACCGCTTGCCTTGCGGTCTTTCTTTCTTCCGGTGCAATATGTTTGACGATCTCCGGAAACGTCAGAGATTTACCATCTTCATTCCAGGCACCCTCTGCCTGACAGGCGGCAATAGCGCCTCCCCATAAAAAGCCTTTTTTAAAACCCATTTTTATTCCTCCTAAACGCAGACAAAAGAAGCACATGAAGGTACATCGCCTTCAGTGACCTTTTCTTTGAACATTCCATTGTCATCCAATTCATAGATACAGACCTTGTCTTTATCGAGAAGACCGACGATCAGATGCGAATCATCGATCAGATTGAAGCCTCTCGGATCGCCGCCTTGAAGTTCATTGACGCCGACAAGTTCAAGATTTCCGTCTTCCGTTATTCTCAGCGTTGCGATCGAAGCTGTTCCTTTGATGCAGCGATTGGCTACATAGCAGAATCTGCCATCCGGACTCACATGGATATCGGATGGCATCATCTTTGTGAAATCAGCCATAGCGCTTGTATTTGTTTCGCCCGGCAGACAGGTATCTCTTTCGTAATGCGGGATCGGATGATCTTTCATATAGGCTTCATTCATCGTCGCCTTGAAATCGATCTCTTTCAGTTCACCAGTCTCATAGTCAACTTCGTAAACTGAAACGCACGGATAGTTTTCGTTACTGACATAGATCAGATCTTTCATCGGATGGAAATCGATATGTCTAGGTGCCATTGCCGGTCTTGTCTTATAGCTGTTCAACAATTCCAGCTTTCCTTCACAAAGTCTCAGAACTTCGATCTCATCGCTTCCGCGGTTTCCGCAGAAGATCAGTCCCTTATGATAACGGACACTGTGCAAGTGCGGTCCGGATTGCCCGCCGCCGTTGATCCAGTAGCCATGTCCTTTGAAGACCATCAGATCGCTCAGCTCGCCGATGGAACCGTCATCATTCAAATGAAAGACGGCCAAAGAAGAATCGTCATATCCGCGATCCAGGACAAATTTCCCGTCATCACCCTTCACATAGCGGCAGGTAGCTACCGAATGGGAACCGTGGTTAGATACGAAAAGATAGCGGTCATCATCGCTGACGGCCACATAGGATGAACGGGATCCGTAAGAGATCGAATCGTTGATCTTCTCCAGAATACCTTCTTCTGTGATCCGCATTGCGGTAACTCCGCCTCCGGAACCGTTGAAACCGGTAAAGTCTCTTGATTCATTTGCGGCATAAACATACTTTCTGCTGTTTGAAATACAGATGATGCCGGCATTGTCGTTATAGACGACACCTCTGTTTTCCAGCTCGTTTCTTTCATTCAGAAAAAGCGAATAAACGCCTTCCCCTCTGCCGGAGACACTTCCCGATTTTTTTCTTCCCTTTGATAAAACATCGGGCGTTCCTACCGAACCTGCATAAATAAATGTCGTTCTCATATCACACCTCTGTTCAAAACTCTTCGGATATTATTTCCACAAACATCTTCAAATGGTGATTCGTTTCCTGCAAGCCTGCAGGCATCCTTTATTTTCTGCATTTCCATATGAAATGTGTAGGAAGGCCGGTCACAACCCATCACGACCTTTCCCGGTACTTTCAGCAAAGCTCTTCGGATACAGTTCATCGATGCACATCCCGTATCCAGATAAACATTCGGATTTCGTAGTGCAACTTCGATCGCTTTATTTCCGTCATAAATGGCACCGATGTGTGCCAGCTGGATGATACAGTCCGGATACATCTGCGCTATTTTTTCAACTTTTTCAGTATCTACAAGTGTCTCGTTGGAAGTGCAGTGAATGATGACGTGAAGTTTTCTTCTGTTTGCTTCAGACATGATCGGATCCATCAGTTCCAGGTCGCCAAGATCAAAATGATGAATAAGGGGATGGATCTTCAAGCCTTTCATTCCAAGCTCATCCAGACAATAGCTGAGCTTCTCTTTGATCCTTTCTTCTTTCGGATCCAGCCATGCGTAGGGAATGATCCGTTCCTTATACGGTCTGATCACATCAATAAACCTGATGTTTTCTTCAAAAGTGACAGGACTGTATAAAAAACTGATCGCCTGATCCACGCCCGCTTCATCCATATATGAAATCGTTGAAGCGATATCGATGTGGGGGATTTTTTCCGTCTTCTCGTTCGCAATATGAACATGCGCATCTATGATCATAGTCTTATCCTTTCCTCTTTAACAGGTTCTGCAGATTCCCCCCTGTCAGATCACTCAAGACTTCTTCTTTGCCTGCAAGCCTGCACGCTTCTTTCAGCCTGATCAGTTCCGAATCATAAGTTCCAAAAGGATAATCACATCCCATCAGCAGCTTCTTTGGGCAATTCAGGATGGCTCTTCGCAATGCGTTTACGGATGCTGAGCAGGAGTCCAGATATACATTTTCATACAAGCAGGCAAGACGTATCGCACCCGAGCATTCATAGATCGAACCCATATGTCCGATCTGAAAAGTCGCATCAGAATATGTATCAGCCAATTCTTCAATGATACTCAGATCGATATACTCATCATCTGAAGTGTATGATATCAGCACGTGTTTTCCATATCTGTTGGCGGCTTTCATCAACGGCGCAAGGATCGACCGATAGCGACAGTCATATCTTCCCTCGCGCGGATTGATCTTGATGCCAAACAAGCGTATGTCTGACAGAAGTTCATCGATCTGATCTTCATCGATATACAAGGGATTGATAAACGCCAGAGGAATAAATCGGTCAGGATGATCAACTGTTTTCTTCAGGAAAGAAATGTTCTCTTCATAATTACACTGAGCCAAAGGAAAGACTACACATCTGTCGATGCGGCTGCGATCCATTTCTCTGATCACATCTTCAAGAGAATCATGTGGATATTTTTCGTTTTCATCTATAGAGATGTGTGTATGTGCATCTATGACCATATTCTTCCCTTTTGAAGCAATTGGCCGCATAAGCGGCCAATTACTGATTCATTGTATTAAGCTTGTTTCCTCTCTCTTGCTGAAAGCATGACATATGTCACTACGAAGTTGCAGACGATCGCAGCTGCAAACGAGATCGCAGCAGCGGCAACGTTGCCAGGAATACCTGCGGCAGCCGGGATCGAGAAGATTGATTGTGAAATCGGGACTGTAACTTTATATCCGGCAATACCGGAGATCGCGCCGGCAATAAACATACCGATCATCGTAGAGATCATACATGTTTTATCTTGGAATACTACACCAAACAGCGAAGGTTCGGAAATACCAAGTACACCAGCCAGAGCACTGGAGAAACCCGTAGATTTCTTTTCCGGATCTTTGTTCTTCAAAGCATAAGCTAAAGCCGTACCGGCAACACCAACGTTGTATACCATGAAAGCAGGCATGATGACAGGGTCGAAACCATTAGAAGCGATCATAACACCGATGATGCCAAACAAACCGACATGCAGACCGCCCATGACCATGAATGGCAGCAGCAGCGAAACAAATGCAGGTGCTAAGAATCCGGCAGTATTGCTTAACCAGAGGATGAATGAGGTGACTACGCTGGTGATCATATTTCCTAAAGGACCAACAATTAGGAAGGTAATAGGAACTACAATGATCAATTCAAGCATTGTGACACCAAAGATATAGACGACCTGAGGTACGATCTTCTTGGCGAGCTTCTCCACATATTTCAGAAGGACACAAGAAAGAAGGATCGGAATGACCGTTCCTGTGTATGTGAAGTTGTTGATTGTTAAGCCGAAGATGTTTACAGTTCCTTCAGCGATTGCCGAAGACATTGCCGGATAAATCAGGATCGCACCGATCAAAGCACCGATATACCTGTTTGTACCAAGCTTTTCAGCAGCAGTGAATCCGATGAATACCGGTAAGAAGTATGTCATTGCTCCGGACATCGTATCGAAGAACTGATAAGTTCCGGATCCTGCTGAAAGAATGCCTAATTGTGAAAGCAAGGATAGAATAGCCCGAATGAACAGCGAGCCCATCAAAGCACCAAGCCAAGGTGCGACCGAACCCATCAGAACATCCATGATCAAGTCAGTAAATTTGACATTACCAATACCGCTGTAATCAGCACTCTCAAAAGTTGCGATCTGCTTCATCGCATTTGCGTATTTTTCAACTTCACCGGATCCGATGATCAGCTGATATTGGCCGCCCGCTTTTGCAACGCCTTTAACACCTTTGACCTGTCTTGCTTTGGCATCATTAGCCTTTGTCTGATCTTTCAGAGTAAAACGAAGTCTTGTCATGCAGAAGCCCATCGTCGCAACGTTTTCTGCACCGCCGATTGCTTCAAGGATCTGTTCACATAATTGTCTGTAATCTAAATCAGCCATATTTTCCCCCTTTCTTTTTTAAAATAGAACTGATAGATAATTAGTTGTTTTTATTTTCACATCTTCGATAATTAAAAAACAACATCCGAGCCTAAACTCGGATGATTCATTCAATTAATTGAATACATATCAACAAAAATATAAGCGTTTTCTGAATCGTTCATTCAGAGTTCAGAATACTTTGCCTCTGAATTCAGAAACACTATCGATATTTTCTTTGACCTTGATCAGATTGTAATCATAATTCAAACGAAACAGGTAACAATATAGTATATCAAGGGCAAACTGCATCTCCGTTCTGGATTCAAACGCAGCGATCTTATCATACTTTTCCTTTGAACCCAAACAGATGTTCACATCTCCGGCCTTTGACAAAGGATTGCCTTCAACACCGGTAATTGTCACTGACCTTATGCCTCTTTTTTTGAGCCATTCGCATAATCTGATATACGGTTGCGATCTGCCATAGAAAGATATAAGGATCGTCATATCTTTTTCATTCTGCGTGTATGATTGCGTCCATATATCATTTTGTGAAGTAATGGAGACCGCCTTTATGCCGATCCTTCTCAATTTTTCTCTAAAATCTTCACAGACATAGAAAGAAGGCCCTTTTCCAAACAATGTGACTTCTCTTGCTTCGGAGATCATGCCGGCAACCTTGTTGAGGACGTCCGTTCCTACATTATCGATCACTCTTTCCATAGATTCTATCTGCAGTTTCTTCATCTTGTTGATGATCGTTTTGTCATCGTCACTCGACATGAAGGGAACCGAGAAATCCGTTACCCAGATCTGTGATTCCTGACATCTGGCGAGATCGATCTTGAAATCCGAGAAATTGCTGTAACCGAGCTTTTTTATTACCCTGGAAACAGTTGGTCCACTGGTAAAAGACAGCTCTCCGATCTTATCTACAGAAAGCCTGAGACATTCATCAATGTTCTTGGCAATATAATCTGCTGCTGCCTTTTCGCTGTTGGAAAAACCGTCGTAATTGACCAGCTCGCTTATCAGATTCATTTCTTTTCCTTTACACAATTATACCCTTATTTTAGGGTCTATTTCTATTTTGTCAGACTGCTGAGATGAATATATATTTCCCAACATTGATTCATTTTTGTCTTCACATTCGGGATCTGTCAGTTCCATCACTCCAATAAGGTAGGCGATTGATTCATCAATCGCCCCCTATCAAACCGCGCTTGCGCTACTAACGCACACGGCTTTCCGACTCGCTTTGTGAGTTATAAACTTTCCTGAAATTATTTGGATAATGCCAGTTTAAAGAACTCAGATTTTCTTGGATCATATGTGTTCTTTTTCTTTGACCGGATGGCCAGATAGTCCTCAATACTGATATCAGGGCGAAATAGTCTGCTTCTGAGAAAAGCGCCCGAGATCAGACCCATGTCTTTGAGGAAAAACCTGTTGCTGTACTTGAGCTTGAGTATACCGCCGTCGGCGTATCTTGCGTGATGTTTCCCCCGGTTGGCGAAGTTGACTCGAAGTCTTTGTCTGACATAACCGTCTAATGCATCATATTTCCCAAACGAAATGCCATGGAAGTCTTTTCCTCTTTCCTTCATCATCTGCTTCATTTCAAGACAGGCCTTTGCCGATATCAGGAAGTAATTGAATTTGCCCCTGAGTATCGGGTTGAGCTCGTCTACCCATTGTTCGAACGATTTGGAAAGCGACTTTCCTGTTCTGGCCTTGATGTCTTCTTTGAATTTCTTCAGTGCCTTGTCAGATGGTCTGACTCCGTAATAGACATTTCCTTTCTTTGACCTGCACAGATGTTCAAAGGTAAATCCCAGGAATGAGAAGTCTTTATTGTGAAAGTCGATGTCATCGCTTTTATCTTCCGCCAGCTCCAATCCCAGTCTGTCCAATACCGTCTTTACAACCTGTTTGGCTTTTTCAAGTTCTTCTGGCGTCTTACACATGACGATGGAATCATCCGCGTAACGGACGAATTCCAGATCCGCCTTGTGCAGTTCCCAGTCGAGCTCATTGAGATAGATGTTGGCTAATAACGGCGATATGACTCCGCCCTGCATCGTGCCTGCTTTGGACTCATAGCGTATCTCATCTTCCATGTATCCTGACTTGAGCCACCTCCATATAAGATCCAAGACTGTTCCATCCGAGATATACTTGTTTAACACCTTCATCAGTTTCTTATGAGGGATGTTGTCAAAGTATCCCTTGATGTCAAAGTCGTAGATATAGAGATATCCGCATTCAAGTCGGCACAGTATCTTCTTGATCGCCATCTTGACATCCCTGCCAGGTCTGAAGCCGCAGGAGTTGTCATGAAAGATGTTTTCTTCAAAGAAGGGCGTCAGTCGATCGACTAAAGCCTGCTGTACGATGCGGTCTTTGATGGTCGGAATGCCTAACGGCCGCATCTTTCCGTTTTTCTTGGGGATATAGACCCTTCTGACCGGTGAGGGCTTATAGGTCTTTTCCCTTAATGACTTAAGCAGTTCAGCTATGTTCTTATCGAGATCCTTTTCAAATCTTTCGACGGTCACAGAGTCAATGCCGGCACAGCCGTCATTGGCCTTGACATGTTTCCAGGCATCCTTGAGCACTTTTTCATGCAGGATCTGCCCGTATACACTGAATAATTTCAGTTTCAATGGTTCGTTCATCTTAACTCACTATCCTCTTTCTTCTGATATGACGTGATTTTTTTTTTTTAGTTCCTATGGCTTTCACCATTACTTTGATCCTATCCATCATATCGACAATTACTTAAGGTCCGAGAAGTCATTTCCCTTTGGTCCATCATGTTTCCATGACTTCATCCCTACTATGAAAATGTCTGACTTCTGCACACAGCTTTCATCACTTCGCTACGCTTATAGATGAAGCTCCATCAAAATGTGCAGAGCTCACAGGGTCATTGCACTCCCTTTCATCGACATGCGCCGTACTTTCACTGAGTGGACCCGCATGGACTTCTGCAGTATTATCCACGCACATAGGAATTCCCTGTTTTCCTGCCAGGTCTTCGATCCAGCCAGCCACAGCGTCTTGATAGATTCGGGCCTGTCGATCTGCCTGCACCTCCTTCCCACGGTCAAAGCACCACTTTACTGATGCACGCTCACGCTACCGCAGTAGGCTTGGCTCTCCGATCGGCTGCAGCCTTATCGGGCAAGGGTCTTTCACCCTTACTAAGGTATCTTGGCTTTCATGTTTTTCATCCAGTTCTATCCTCCTTTCAAAGGATTACTTAGACAGCACATTATGTGCGCAATGTATGAGTGCAACTGCCTGTCGCACAAGAAAAACGACACAATTATGCGTCGTTTCAGTTTTTTCAAAAAATCGTTGATTTTCTTAAACAAGAATAAACAGACAGAAGATCACTTTTTATCCAGTTTTATCGTCTTCTTATATACGTCATCACCGGTATCTTCATGATCCCTGTTGATAACGATCGACATTCTTTCATCCAGATAATAATGAGTTGTGATTTCAAACGGCTTGTTTGCATATCTCCAGAAGATCTTCTGTCTCAATAAAGCCTTATTTGAAGTACCGATGATCTCAGCTTGCTTTTCATCCGGAAGTACTGCCGAAAACTCTGTATAACCGGAAGATCTGATGATCCCCAGACCGCTTATATAAGCATTGAATGAATCCTGCAGACACCTTATATCCAGATTCGGCAGCAAAGAATAATTGATATATGTGTAAGACAATACCACGGGTTTGCCGTCTCCTGTCCTCAGCCTCACAAAATAATGGATAAATTCATCATCTTTTACATTCAATTCTTTTGCGATCTTCCTGTTGTCTTTGCCTTGAATGATCTGGTAACTCAACAGCTCTGAACCCGGTTCCATACCAAAAGCTCTGATCTCGTCTGAAAGAGAATGTTTCTGGATCAGCTCACTTCTTGAATTACAATATGCATCATCTACGAAACTGCCGTTCCCGGGAACTCTTCTTATATAGCCTTAATTTGATAAGTTGGTCATTGCCTTATTGACCGTCATCCTGCTTGTGCCGAACTTATCGCATAATTCGGTTTCTCTTGGAATCAGCTGATTTAATTCAAAATTTCCATTTTCTATGTTCTGTATGAAATAGTTTTCTATTTCTAAGTATTTGGCTTTTCTACCCATTGTACTCATAAATCATACCACATAAAAAAGTTCGCATCCGCTCACGTTGATCCTGTCTGAAGATCGGCTTGAGTCATTGCGAGATTTTCGATCAGTAACACAGTCTTATAATCTCTTCCCCCGGACAAAGACATTTTCACTTTCCGCGATGACATCAAACCCATTCTTCTCATAGAAACGATTTCCCGACTCCTTCTTCTTCCCTACCAGCAGCATCACTCCATGCACGTGCTCATTTCGTAAGTGCTCCAGTAATGCATCCAACAATAAAGAACCGATCCCTTTGTGCTGGTTGCCGGGCCTCACATCGATATGAAGATGCGCCGGATATTCCTCCTTGAATCTTTCATAGGCGTGGATCTCGGTTATAAAGCGTTCTTTGAAACCAAGCTCTTGCGCCTTTTTCAGATACTCTGTTTCGATCATCGAAAGGAAGGCATCATAGTCTTTCGCACAGAGGATGTAGCCCTGTATCTCGTCTGTCTCACTTTCATAGGCGACAAAACAGTTTTCGATCTCATTTTTCATGTAATAGCCGGCATACAGATAAAGACAGAACTCTTTTTCTTTTGCCGGTTTATTGGGATTTGAGGAATTGAGCTGATTGATCTCAAAGACCGCTTTCAGATCTTCTTCCTTCGCATTTCTTACTTTGATCATGTCTGGTCTCCTATCATGTTCATCCCCGATTTGATGTTATACAGTTCCTGTGCCAGCAGTTCCAGTATGAACATGCAAGGGATCTGTGAATTGAGGTCTGCGTTGTTTCGGGTAAGCTTTGTCAAAGAGTATGGTATGACGACATCGGCGATGCCGGCCAGCTTCGAATAGCTGTTGGCCGTGATCGCGATCAGAGAACACCTGGCAAGGTTCATCCCCTTCACATAGCGAAGTACATCTCTGGTATCGCCGGATATCGACAAGGCAACGACACAGATCTCTGAATGCATGGTATCGGAAACAAATTGCGATCCCACAGTATAGTCTTCGATCGCTTCGATGCGGAAAGAATATGGCACGACATAAGAAAAATACCTCGCACCATAGCTGGCGGCGATATCTGAGGAACCTAATCCCGCAAAGATGACCATCGACTTGCTCGCAAGGATCTGAGCAGCCTTGCGGATCGCATCGTTGAAGGGCTGCGTAGCACTTTGATGGTATAAAAGTTCCAAAGTTTCTCTGACGTCATTTTTGAAATGAAGCGAACCCTGCTTCCTTTCTTCCGCAAGGCTTTGTTTCAGCTTGAACTTGAATTCGGAAAACCCGGAACAGTCCAGTTTCTTGCATAGACGCAGGATGCTGGCGGTGGAAGAATAGGTCTTTTTCGCCAGTTCCTGTATGCTCATGTAACTTACGTCGTCGGCATTGGAGATCGCATAGTTATAGATTTTGAGCTCCACACCGGAAAGATCGGGAAGCTTATCGAATATTGCCATGATATGTAATACCTCTATGTCACAATTGTAACATTTTAGTAACATTTGACAATACATGGTCATTCCTGTCCCTTTGAATCCAATGTATTGAAACCGTTCCTGTTTCAAGTGACAATGAAGACAGATAGAGCAGCAGCGATAATATATGTTTGATCCGACAGTTTATCTTTTCTTTATGCGTACCATTTGTGGGAAAGGAGTCAGATTGTATGAAAAAATGGTTTGAAGAAAAATTCATTCCTGTAGCGACCAGGATCGCCAATTCCAAAGTCCTGTGTGCACTTCGTGACGGTATCGTTATGGCAATGCCATTAATGATCATCGGATCCCTATTCATCATCATTTCGGATTTTCCATCGGAAGCTTACCAGGCCTTCATGGCCGGAACGTTCGGCGAAGGATGGGGCGATAAGCTCGTATGGAATACGGTCTTCCCGGCGACGATGTCGATCATCTCACTCGTTGCATCCTTCGGCGTTGCGAAATCATTAGTCGAAAGCTATGGCTATCAGGGCGATCCGGCCGGTGTCATGGCGATCGCTGCCTATCTTATCGTTACGGTCTTTGACCCCGAGACATGGAGCTGGAACGCCGACTATCTCGGAACATCCTACCTCTTCTCTGCTCTGGTGATCTCACTTCTTTCGGCATACGTCTATAAGTTCATTCTCGATAAGAAGCTTGTGATAAAACTCCCGGACGCCGTACCGCCGGCGATCTCCGGATCCTTCACCGCTTTGATACCGGGCTTTGTCATCGTCATACTGGCTCTGGTCGTGAAGTTCATTTTTGCCAGGACACCATACGGTGATTTTTCCACGGCAATACTGACACTGGTCGGAACACCGTTGACGAAAGTCGGAACTTCTTTAGGCGGTGTCATCGTGACGACACTGGTCGAACAGATCTTATGGAGCTTCGGCATCCACGGTTCCAACGTCGTATCCTCCATCATGGGACCGATCTGGTCCAATGCCCAGATGTCCAACCTTGCCGCCTACCAGGCAGGTCAGGCCATCCCGTATGCCGTCACGACTTCATTTGTCGAAAACTTCCTGTGGATCGGCGGATCGGGTGCTACACTGCCGCTGGTCATCTGGCTGTGCGTCTTTGCCAAAAGCAAGTTCGGCAAGCAAGTCGGCAGGCTCTCTCTTGCCCCGGGCATCTTCAACATCAATGAACCGGTGGTCTTCGGTATGCCGGTGGTACTGAATCCATTCCTGATGATCCCGTACATTTGCGCACCTTTAGTCATCGCGATATTCACCTATATCACGATGTCACTTGGCATCTTCCCGAAACCATGCGGCATCTCGATCAACTGGACCATCCCGTATTTCCTCTGCGGCTATCTGACGACCGGCGGCAAGATCGGCGGACTGATCCTGCAGGTGATCAACTTCATCATCGCCTTCGTGATCTGGTGGCCGTTTGTCAAAGCCTGGGATAAGGAACAGCTCAAGAAAGAAAACAACGAAGAGTGAAGTTTCACATCAATAACATAAAGATCCAAAGGATGATCACTTTTCTGATCGACTTCATCATCGTGATCATCTTTACGGAGCTCTTATGTAAACTCAGAGATCATAAAGATATCAAAGCTGTCTATGATCTTCTTCAAAAGACACAGGAAATTAGCGGTACGTCTGTCAATGAGACATATCCTGTTTTCTATATGCATTTCATGATCCTTTATCAGACGTTTCTGAAAGTGCTGATCGCATACAAAGGTGTCACGATGATGCTTCTAAAAGGCAGTACGATATCAATGAAACTAAGCAAGATATCTTTGATAAGCAGAAAAGAGGAAGCCTATCACATCAGCTGTCTTCGCTATCTTGCCAATGCATTGCTTACAGCCCTAACCATCTTTATCTTCAACAGTATGCCCTATCTCATTTCTTTATCCTTTATCTTTTCCGATGAAAGCTCCTGTACTTTGATCGAAAGGATCTGCGGACTTCAAATATCAGAAAGCAGGTGATCATTCATGCATGAGTATGGTATCTGTGTCTTTCCCGACTTTACGGGCAAAACAAAAACAGAAGACTATATCTGTAAGTCCATAGAACTTGGCTATACGAAACTGTTTACTTCTCTTATACTGGCCGATCAGCATTTTGAAAACGCAGCAGACCCAAGCGACCCCATCTTCTGGCAGATGATCTCATCTGCTTCAAAGAAAGGCTTGAAAGTATATTGCGATCTCAATGATAACGTCATCTCTGCTTTCGGGTCCTTGGATAAAGTATTGGAGCGTCTGCAGGAAGCAGGCGTCTATGGGATCAGGATCGACGGGGGCTTACGTACCGGGGACCTTTCATACATCACGAAACACCCGTCGGACCTGGTCTTGCAGATCAACGCCTCGGATATCCGCACCGACCTTCCCTATTACAAAAACCTATGCAACGAAACACTTCAAACGATCCTGAAAGACGGAAACCTAAGCAAGATCGAAGCCTGCTTCAACTATTACCCCCGTCAGGATACCGGCATTTCCCTGGAAACAGTCAAAGAGACATGTTCGTTCTTAAAAGGATATGGAATAAAAACTTCCGCCTTCATCGCATCGACAAAAGCAGCTTCCTTCTTGCATAAGGAAAGCCATGGCATCATGACCGTAGAATCATTACGTCATACAAAACCATATGTGGCTTCCAAGATATTGATGCAGGCAGGTGTCGATGACATCTTCTTCGGCGATACGCTGGTCCCGGATGAAGAACTACATCAATTGAAAGATTCCTGTATGATCGAACCCATCGAAGTCGTATTCCATTACCGGCAAGGCGTTCCTTCGACATTAAAAGAAATATTGAACATAAAGAAAATTCATTATAACCGGCTGGATGAACCGGAATATGTCATACGCTGCTGCAGCTACCGGGGGATCCGGAACATGCCTTTCAATATCGAAAAAAGAAAGTACGGGACAGTAACGATCGACA
>JAZQIF010000065.1:0-2903 GCA_045540935.1 Erysipelotrichaceae bacterium
GCCGGATCCAAGGATGTGAATTATATGGTCGATCTGATTAAAGCTTTCTATCAAAGTCATATCGATATCGATGAACAGGGAAACTACAGCATCTGATGGAATATAAAAGCGAGATCAAAGAAGCATTGGAAGTCTGTAATGAGGCTTTGAACGATCTGAAGGATGCCAACAAGCTATTAAAAAGCGCAAGAAACTGGGGCATCTTCGATATCTTTGGCGGCGGTCTGATCGCGACATTTGTCAAACGAAACAAGATGGATAAGGCAAGAAACTGTGCCAAAAAGGCAGGTGCTTCTTTACGGAAATTGAAAAAAGAGATAAGAGAGATCTCATACCGTGTCGATCTGGATCTGAATATGGATGATTTCCTTTCTTTTTCCGATTATTTCTTTGAAGGTTTGTTTTTTGCCGATCTTCAGGTCCAGAACCGGATCAACAATGCCCGATACAAGGTAGAGAATACGATGGAGACAGTGCGGCAGATCAAGATGAAACTGCTGGCGCAACTCATATCTTTATCTTCGCCCAAGAGCTGAAAAAAGCTTACATACGAAGAACAGGTCTGTTATAATACAGATGTATTTCATAGAGGTTTTCTTAAAACGAGAAAACAAAAAGAAAGGGAGTGTTGGTAGCACTCCCTTTCTGCTGGGACTCGTTATTTGAGATTCTTACCTAGAGACTATCTTTATCGTATAGTAGACGATACAGACGATCCAGAATACGATGTCGATGTATCTCACAGTATTTTCTCAAAGCGAGCCCCGCAAGATCAAATGAATTCATAAGCTTTGACCTCGGTTTCATTTTAAAGAGATTTTTTCTTCTTTTATTCCCATTTTTCTATCATTCTTTTCCGCTTTTCCACAATAGGATATATGAAATGAAAGAATTTACATGAAATATTTTACAAATAATTGTTGACAAGTTTCATAAGTTTCATTATTATGGAATCAATTCGATGACCGGAAGAGTATTTGAAGGAAGTCCAACAGCGAGCTGAAACAGAGTGGAAGTTCAGCGGCAACACTTTCAAAGAAGCGCATCCGGTGGAATCTTATCTGAAATCATAGGATAAGACGTCATTCCGCGTTAAGGATAAGAGGGATCATGTTTTACATGATAATCAGTGTGGTACCGCGATAGAAGTCGTCTCTGAATGGGACGGCTTTTTTGTTTAAAGGGAGGAAGAAACATGAATAAGCGACGAAGATGGAAGAAAGAAAAAAAGGGAAAACAGATTGAACTATTTATAAGGAAAGGAAAAGAATAAAATGAAAAAATTAGTAAAAGTCTTATTCATTGCTGTAATTACATTCATGCTTTGCGCATGTTCTTCTTCTGATAATAACGCAAGTCCGAAAACGGAACTTGAACTTGTTACGACACTTGACCAGGCGATCCTGGCCTTATCGTCCAATAAATGTGATGCTGTCGCACTTGATGGTACGACTGCTCAGAACTATGTCGATCAGTCCAATGGCCAGTTTGCGATGTCCGGCACCAACTTCGATCTTACGATCTATGGCGATTACGAAGGAAATGTTGCGGCTGCCAAAAAGGGCGAGACTTCTTTGATGGAAGCTGTCAATGCCTGCATCAATACTGCTATGGAAAACGGCTATTATCCGTTATGGACAGCGATCGCCAAGATTCAGTCCGGAACCGAAGATGAAGCGGCGTTGAAGGTTGCCGGTGACAATCCGATCTTCCTGGATGTGCCGGTCGATGATACCTATGCTTATCTTGTCGATACGACAGACCTCATCAAACCTGAACTTGATTTAAGCAACGCAGACGGCATGCTTAAGAAGATCCTGGAAAAGGGTGAAATGGTCATCGCAACTTCTCCTGACTATCCGGCAAATGAATTCATAACAGAAGACGGCACAGTCTATGGCTGCGAGATGATGCTGGCAAAATACGTCTGCGATTGTCTTGGTGTCAAACTGAAGATCGAAACGATGGACTTCTCTGCGGTTCTGACAGCTGTCGATACCGGCAAAGTCGATATGTCTTTCTCAGGTTTTGGCTGGAAGGCAGACAGGGCAGAAGCATTTGAACTTTCTGTCGGTTATGTCGGTGATGACGATGTCACGTTCCACACGCTGATCGTTCCGGCAGACAAAGCAGATCAGTACAAGTCTTTGGAAGATTTCGTCGGCAAACACATCATTGCCCAGGCTTCGTCTCTGCAGCAGATGTATGTCGAAGATCAGATCCTGACTCTGGATGGTGAATAATGGGTCCGAGTATCATAGATGTCTTTCTTGAGTATTGGCCGATGTTTTTAAAGGGTGCCTTGGGCACTCTTCGTTATGCAGCGATCGCCGTTGCCGGCGGTACGGTGCTGGGAACACTGATCGCCATACTTCGTTTATCCAACAATAAAGTACTCAATCTGATTTCGAGCGTTTATGTCGATGTGCTTCGTGGAACGCCGTTATTGGTACAGATGTATATCTCTTACTTCTTCTTGCCGATGGTAATACCGGCTTTGAACAATGTTGAGAAGGAAGTCACGGTATTGATTGCCTTAACAATGAACTCTTCGGCTTATGTCTCCGAGATCATCCGAGGCGGCATCAATTCCGTCGATATCGGCCAGACCGAAGCTGCTAGATCGCTTGGCATGTCGGCTTCCCATACGATGACCAAGATCATCCTGCCGCAGGCGATCAAAAACATCTTGCCTTCTCTGGCAAACGAATATATTTCGATGATCAAGGAAACATCGATGGCCGGTACGTTCATGTTATACGAACTGATGTATACAAGAACGATCCTGGCCAACAAATATTTATCCTGGCAGCCGTTATTCATCATTGCCGGGATCTATCTGATCATGACGCTGGTCCTGACCAATCTGGTCAAATTCTTTGAAAGGAGGATGTCGGTAAGTG
>JAZQIF010000066.1:0-8853 GCA_045540935.1 Erysipelotrichaceae bacterium
CTCAAGGAGATGTTCCAGGTCGCTTTGGTGGTCAACAACAATACAGCCACCGATACTCTGGAACAGACGACGGCTGTTCTTGATCTGCCGGAGGGCATGTCGCTTGCCGATATGGTCAATGAACCGCAGAGTCTGACGCAAAATCTCGGCACGATCGAAGAAAAGAGCAGTGCCAATGCGACCTGGTATGTGAGAGGCGACATCGAGGGCGATTATACGATCGGCGCTCATGTCAGTGCTGTGGATATGCCATACAATACGATGATCAGAGAAGAATTTGAGACGAGCGAACCGATCCATGTCTATGCCGGTTCGGCACTTCATCTTTCAATCATTCTGGATGATGTGGCAGTACGCGGAGAAGACTATAAGGTCAGATACCGCTTAGAAAATGTCAGTGGCAAGTCGCTGTACAATCTGTCGTTTGGTATCCGGGGTTCGGAACAGTTCAAAGTCATCGGTTACAGCGATCATTCACAGGAAAAAGAAGAGATCGAGGGTATGGACTTCGGTGATATGTTCATCCGCTATGTCGATGAATTGGCGCCAAACGGTTACATTGAAATGGAACTGGCGACGACGCTGTGGTTTGAATCAGAACTTGAGTATCTGCGCTACATCCCATATTTCGGTGATTATATCGATATCTCATATTACGCACAGAACATCAGTCTTGTCGAACTTTCAGAGTCGACGACTTCGATCCCTTACGATATCACGATCAATAAGACGGAAAGACAACGGCTGATCAATCATGTGATGGATATCACAGCACAAAAGATCCTTGGCGATCGCGTTCCGCAGACGCCGGGTGATTTCGTGATCGAAGTCATCGGCGATGCGTTGGGCATGCCGTCCTTCTTAAAGGAAGCGGCGAAGACGCGGCTGCAGCTGCAGCAGGGTTCGACCGATTATACGATGAGGATCACGATCGATGACGGCGTGGAAGAAAACGGCGGCATACAGAATGACGTGGTCCGCATCCATTCTGCTGAGGGAATCGAGTCTTTGATCGATGTACTGAATACGGATCTGTATTCGATATCGACGGCCGATGCGGTCATTGAAGCAAGACTTCCTGGCAATACGACGATGAGGATCTCATTGCTCGATCCTGCCGGAAATCTCGTAAGAGAGTTTGTTCAGGAGGTCATCGTCGATGCAGGAGAGATCTTCGATGTCATTTCTTTGAACTACGATGAAGCAAGCGATTGCTACGTCGTTGATAAGCAAGAGATGAAAGAATCTGCAGAAAAGATCAAAGAAGAGGTCCTGGATTCACTGCTGATCAACCCGTTCCAGTCGATCCCGACCTATCTTGAATATGTGATCAGCGATTCAGGAGACTCTTTCAAGGCAGAATTCTTCAACGATGACAAGTCCGGCGGCGGTGTCTTGGATGCACTGACGCACGAAGAAGTTGTGATCAATGCCGATACGGCGGTCCTGAATTTTGAGATGCCGGCCTGGAAGGCGCTGACTGAAGAAAGTGAAGAGAGCTTTACGGTCTGTGTGAGTGATCTGAGTTCGGAAACAGAAGAAGCGATCTACAGGATCGAAGTACTCTGTGATGAAAAAGATCTTGATACTTTAAATGGAAAAGTCCAAGTATGCGTCCCATACATCTTATCGGATATCGAAAATTTCGATACGATCTACGTCGAACGTATCGGCAAGAATGGCAAGAATCAGAATCTTTACGCTTCCTACGATGAGGAAAACGGACAGCTGAGTTTTGAAACGGATACTTTAGGTGATTTCGTGATCCACGAGAAAGAACCGGAGATCCGCACACTGACTTTGGATCAGGAACAGCTGGATCTGATCGTCGGTGAAAAGAAACAGCTGACTGTTCTGGAAGGGCTGGAAGTCCTGTGGACATCGGAAGATGAGACGATCGCATCTGTCGATGAAAACGGCGTGGTCAGGGCTTTGGCGGCTGGTACGACTTTCATCAAAGCGACCGATACACTCGATCCGGAACTCTATGCAATGTGTCAGGTGACAGTATCCGAATATGTCGATCCGTTTGGTGAGATATTGCCGGAAGACCGTCCTCAAGATCCAAATGACATTCCGAATGGTTTCTGGATCTCAAAACTGAGTTATGATGTGCAAGATCCGGAAAAAGAGATCCGTTACACGGGTTCACCGATCTTAATGAGCTTCAGGGTCTACGACCAAAACAAGCTCTTACATGAAAACGACGATTATATCGTCAAATACACCAACAACACCAAAGCAGGCACAGCTTCCATCACCATTACCGGCAAGGGCAACTATACCGGTACGCTGGTCAAAGAATTCACCATCCTGCCGGCTGAGCTTAATGAGCAGGAAAGCATCATGTTGTTAGACAAGGACGTCTTTGTGGAAAACGGTAAAGCACAGAAACCGAAAGTGACTCTGGTCCACAATGGTGTCACCTTAAAGAACAACAGCGATTATCTGCTGGAGTACGAACTGGATGGAAATACAATACTGCCGAAAGAATATACGGTCACAGCACACGGAACCGGCAACTATGAGGGAGATATCACAAGGACCTACAGGATCTACGATGATGCTTCCTTCACAGCGGTCTCCTCTTTGAAGATCAGCGGTATCAAGAATGCAGTCTATATTGGCGAAGAGATCTTGCAGGAGATCAGAGTCTTTGATGGCAAGACAGAGCTGGTAGAAGACGAAGATTACACGATCTCGTATCAGAACAACATCAATGCCGGAACGGCCTATGTCACGATAGAGGGAACGATGGATCTTGACCCGGCAGAAGGAAAAGCTTCTTATGCCGGTACCTTGAGCAAACCGTTCAAGATCACACAGGCGCCGTTATCGGCAAAGACCGGCCAGGTCTATGGTCTTGAAGAAGAGTTCGAGTTTACAGGCGAAGCGATCACACAGGATCTCTTGTTACTGTATAACGATGAGCTCGTCTTAGAGGAAGGGGTCGATTATACTCTGACCTACAAGAACAATATCAAAGCCGGTACGGCTGCGATCACGATCAAGGGCATCAACAACTTCAAAGGTTCTTTTGCCAAGACGTTCAAGATCAATAAGGCGGAGATCCAGGAAGATGATGTCGATTACAATAACACCGTTGAGTACATGAAGGGCGGCGTCAAGCCAGAACCGGTCATCAATGTCAATGGCAGACAGCTTATCCTCAATACAGACTATACGCTTTCCTATAAGAACAACAGCAAGCTTGGTGAAGCTACTATGACCATTAAGGGCAAGGGAAGCTACTTAGGAACGGTAACGCTGCCGTTTGAGGTCGTTGAAAGAAACATCGCCGATGTTTCGATCGCCATTCCGGACAAAGTCTATTCACCAAAGGCCAATGCCTGGAAGTCGAACCCTGTTCTGACGGACAGCAATGGCAAGAAGCTGGCAGCCGGTACGGATTACAGCAAGGAGATCTCCTACACGTATTATCGGGATACCGAGGTCATCGACGGTTCCGATAAAGCGAGACCGATCCTGTACAGACATGCGGGCGATCCTGTCGAGAAGAATGATATCTTGCCGATCGATGCCCTCATCGAGGTGAGCGTGAATACGGATGGTCTCAAGGTCAACAACTATACCGGTGAGACTTCAGGTATCTATCGGATCATCGAGGCGGATATTGCCAAGGCAAATGTGAGCGTACCTGTCCAATACTTTACGGGCAGCGAGATCTTCTTAGATGAAGAGGATCTCACAGTGAAGATCGGAAATAAGATCCTGACCCCATATGAGGATTACGAGATCGATGTCGATTCTTATCAGAATAACGCAAAGATCGGAACGGCGAAGGTCACGATCAAAGGCAAGGGAACTTATGGCGGTACAAAGACGATCTCGTTCAAGATCGCACAGAAATCCATGGGTCTGACGATCCGCTTCATGGGCAACGGCGCAACGTCGGGTTCCATGAAGGATCAGATCATCTATAAGGATGCGGCATTGACGAAGGTCGCCTACAAGAAGACCATCGATAAGCTGAATATCCCGTTTGTCGAATGGAATACGCAGAAAGATGGGACCGGAACCAGTTACGCAAATGCAGAAATGATCGATTACGAGCAGTTTGAACCTGGTACGATCATCACTCTTTACGCGATCTGGCAACAGTAGATCCGTAAAAAGCCACCTTCATTTCATCCTTGAAAAGAATGGAACTGAGGATGGCTTTTTGAATAACTATTTTTTTCCGACGATGAATACGTAGTTGGTCGTGGCACTGCCGCCGATGTTGAGCATCATGCCATTATCGGCTTTGTTCAACTGATAAGGTCCGGCGCAGTGTGAGACTTGTTTGTATAAGTCCAGCAGCATCCTGACACCGGATGCACCGACCGGATGTCCGCAGCCGATCAGACCGCCGCTCGGGTTGATCGGTTTTTTGCCATTGAAGCTGATCATTCCGCTTTCGATAGCTTCGTATTCCTTACCCGGCTCAGTTAAGCCAAAGGCAGAGATCGCGACATATTCCGAGCTGGTGAAGCAGTCATGGGTCTCAAAAAAATCGATATCATCGACATTTAATCCCGCTCTTGTATAGGCGTCCAAGACCGCCCGTCTGGTCCAGGGCAGGATATAAGGGTCGTTTTTAGATTCGATCATCTTTTTTTCAAACAGGATCGGTGCCGTACGGTGACCGAAGCCTTTGATGATCGGTTTATCACTGAATCCTTTTTCTTTCAGGAGTCTTTCGTTGCATAAGACGATCGTTGCAGCACCATCGGTGATCTGCGAACAGTCGGAGACGGCAAGTCTTCCGGCAACGATAGGGTTGGTCTCGGATCCGCGAAGTGAGGCCTGTTCATAGCTCATGAACCATTTTCTGGTCTGAGCCAGAGGATTGTTTTTGGCGTTATCGAAATTGATCATTGCGATCTTTGATAAGGCGTCCATGTAGCGCTTTTCATCGAGATCGTATTTCTGAATGGTCTCATCTGCCAGCTTCGCAAATAATTTCGGGAAGGGGAAATCGATCCCTTTGCTTTCTTTTTCATAGTAGGAAGCTCTGCCTAAGAAGTCACCGCCGGTCTTTGAATCGACGGTCTTCATCAGTTCAAATCCGATGACGATCGCTACATCATAGTCACCGCTTTGGATCATCGCTCTTGCCGAATCGATAGCGACTGATCCGGAGGCACAGGCTGCTTCATAGCGTGCCGAAGGAACACCATTGAAGGCGGGATCGACTTCGCTTAAAAAAGCGCCGAGGTGTCCCTGTTCGAGATACTTTTCGCCGATGAAGTTGCCGACGAAGCAGGCGATGCGGTTTTCTTTGTTGAGATTTCGGATGTCTTCAAATGAAAGACCGGCTTCTTTCAAGCCGTCGCTGACGTTTTCTTTTAATAGGGCGATCATCGACTTTCCTTCCTTGCGGAAATTACGTTCAAAGTCGCTTTGCGCGCCTCCGAGTATGTAGACTGGTTCTTTCATTATTGTTTATCTTGACCTGAAAAACAGGCGGTAATCGTATCTGGATGGCCGTACTTCTTTAAACAGTTCATCAATATCGACCAAGGCTGCTTCTTCCGGAAGCTGTTTTTTGATCAGTTCTTTGACATCGGTGATGTCGGAAAGTGCGCCGATCAAAGCTAACGGCGGGACCCAGTTGAATCCGGTGGCCATCACATCGTCTGCTGCACCGATATCATAGGCGACTTCCTTTGTAACATAGAGCGAATAGACGATGTAGCTTAATAAGAAGTGAAGACAGATCTCAGCTTCTTTGGAATGATTATTGAGAAGAGCTTCAAAAGCTTTGATATAGTCGCCATCAGCGATATGTTTTTTCATATCCTGAGCAAACGGGAAGACATAGGGGATGACATCCCGATAGGTCCCGCTTGTAATATCATAGACTGTCTTTCTTTTTAAGCCGTTTTCGTAGTGTATCGTCTGATAGAGACCTGCCTGGCTTTTTCTGCCGAGTTTGTTTTCTTTGATCAGGACTTTGACGAAGTCCGGAAGCAGAAAGCTGCCGTTGGCGTAGTCGTCTGTGTGAAGATTCAGGTTATCGACGATCGCTTTGTGGACGTCAAGTCCGACAAAGTCCGAAGTGACAAGCGGCGCCATGGCTCTGCCGGTGAACGGACCCAATATGGCGTCGATATAGTCGATGCCGCCGTTATCCTTATAAGTCTCCGCATATTGAAGGGCCTCATTGATGAAATTGAAACCGATGCGGTTGGCTAAAAAGGCTGGCGAATCTTTGACTTCGACGACCGTACGGATCAGTTTGTCCTGCAGGTAAGATTTCAATTCCTGTAAGAGTTTCCTGTCGCTTTCTTCGATGGCGATCAGTTCACATAAGGGCATGGAATAGGGTGGATTGAACATATGGACGCCAAAGAAGCGTCTGGCGTTATTTTCACTGTAAGATTTGGCGATCTCTTTGATCGAGAGGCCGGAAGTTCCCGTACAGGAGATGGCGTCCGGTCTTAGGGATCTGTTGACTCTTTCGGCGATCTGTTTTTTGACTTCAAGATCTTCTTTGGAGCTTTCAAATACCAGATCGGATTGCCTGATGCATTCATCGAGCATCGAGTCATCGATCGGGATCAGGTTTTTACCGACGGCATCGGCCCTGACGGAGCGGATGATTCTTGGAATCGTTTTTCTGACTTTTTCGATATCGCGGCCGAAACAATAGACTTTGGCATCGCCAAAAGAGGCGAAGATCCCGGCAATATTGGCACCCATGGTTCCGGTGACACCGATCAGCGTAACGGTTCTGATGTCGATCATTCTGGCTCCTTTCTTCCCTTAAAAGATAACTCTATTATACTGACTTTGTTTCCAAATGCGAAATCGCTGGCAGAGGATAAACTTTCTGTTTGATAAGAAAACGCGTACAATATTGAAATATGGAAAATAAAGAAAACAGACGCGTTTTACATATATGCCTGATGATTCTTCTTCTGTTTGTGATGACAGCCTGTCAGACAAGACCGGCGGAAGAAGAAATCGAGGAGCCGGTCCTGGATCCAGGCGCTGATGAAAGAGATTATCTTTTGCAGGCGGTCGATGACGGAGACATCATCTTTTATACGGAAGACGGTTATTACCGCTATGGACCTTCCATATTGAAAAACGAAGACGGCAGCTATGATGCCTGGTTCTCTTCACCGGGCAACAGCGGTTCGCAATGGGACTGGATCACCTATCGGCATTCGGAGGATGGGAAAAACTGGTCGAAAGAGAAAGTCGTCTTAAGACCGACGCCCGGCTCAAAGGATCAGTGTTCGGTCTGTGATCCCGGCGTGATCTGTTTTGGTGATTACTATTATCTGGCCTATACGGCCACGGATTATTATGAGGGCAAAGGTTCCTACAACATGGCTTTCGTTGCCCGCAGCAAGGATCCGGATGGTCCGTTTGAAAAGTGGAACGGTTCTTCCTGGGGCGGCGATCCCGAGCCGATCATCTTTTATGATGGGGGACAGGATAACTGGGGGATCGGCGAAGTCAGTTTTGTGATACTGGGTGAGGATTTATACATCTATTACAGTTATATCGATGTCGCGGATGCCTATATCGGCTTATGCAAGGCGGATCTGAGTGATGACTGGCCTGCAACGATACGTGATAAAGGACCTGTCTTGTATCGGCAGGATCATGATTCGGTTGAAGTCGTCTATGATGAACATTTCAAGACGTTTTTTGCCTTCACGATGGAGGGAAGGCTGACGGAAGGCTCATTCTTAAGTGTCTATGAATCCTCTAATGGCAAGGATTTCATCAAAAAGATGGAATTAAAAAACATGATCGAGGATTATGCGCATAACTTGGGTGTTTCCAAAAGTGCTTATGGGCACATCGATACCGATAAGGATATTCTGATCGGATATGCCTATGGCAAGGACTGGGGAAGATGGAACACGAGATTTCAGCATGTGAGGATCTCTTGAGGATTTCAAACGTGCAAAAAATGGGGGCAATTGTGCAATTTCTGTGCCCGACGTCTTCTTTTTTGATAGAATAAATATGGATTATTCTGTTTATGTTTTTTACGTACAAAAGACAGTATAGACAGAGTGAATACTTGCTGTTAAGGGGGACCTGAAAATGAAAGAATTATTAAAGAGTCTCAAACGCGGTATGTTAGTCGTGATCAGCCTGCTGATGATCCTGGGTATTGCTCCGGCAATGACACAGGCAGAAGGCCCGACACTTGCCGAGTATGAGAAAGGACATGTTGCCAGCTCGTTTAAGTACTTTGGCTTCGACAAATCGACGCTTACGACAAGTGATCTGACAACAGCGAAGCATCAGCCTGCGAATAAGTCTACACCGGAATCTTATGAAGTCAGATATCCTGATTCATTGAACTATTTCGGAAATACGCTTTCCGTCAAAGTCAATGTGACTTTTGAAGGCGAGAACTCGTATGGCTATAACAGAGGCGATACGACTTCGATCTGGGTTTCTGATGAAAATGAAGAAGCGGAACGTATGAAGTATTCCGTTTGGCTCAAATCCTTTGGTTCGGATTTTAAGGTAACTGTTTCATTATATGATGACAACGGCTTTACGACTCCGTTCAATGATTTTACCGGTGCCATCTCGTTCATCGATCCGGACCAGTCCAACTATCTGTTCAGTGCGCAGGATCATGAGATCTATTACACCAATATAGGAAGTCTCGGTACAAAATATCGTGTTGAAGAAGACGGTCTGAAGAGAATTTCCTGGGGCGATATCCCGAATGCGGAAATCGGTACAAAACTGGAGAAACAATCAAGTTTCACATTCACGATCAATGGTTATGCAGACTGGATCTATCTGCCTGACTTCATCGTGGTTGATGTCCCTTATACAGTTGAATACTATTATCAGAACAACGAC
>JAZQIF010000067.1:0-5375 GCA_045540935.1 Erysipelotrichaceae bacterium
CGGAAGTTATGCTGCCTTTGCCTGATTTTTTAAAGTTCTAAGTGCGCGGGCAGAAACGCGAACCTTCTTTGGTTTACCATCAACCATCATTGTAACGGTCTGAAGATTTACATTCCATTTACGGCGTGTAGCACGAAGTGAATGCGAACGGTTATTACCAGACATCTGTTTTTTACCAGTGATAGCACAAACTCTTGACATACAGCTTGCCCCCTTTCTTTTATTAACGCCTTATTACTTTATCATAACTGTTTTGAGAATGCAAATAGAAAAAACATTTTTATTATGTCTACCGGAATTGAATTATGCTAAAATTATCATGTATGAATAGTACTATGAAACAGATTTATGCTGCATTGGAACTCTGCGAAAGCGAGATCAAGATCCTCGTCGGAGAGTATTATAATACACGATTCAATATCATACGAGCTGATAAGTACCCGACAAATACGATCAGCGATTTTAAAATTAACAACAAAGAAGATCTTATCAAAGATATCAAGGCGGCCGTCGCCAGAACTTCGGAAAAGATCGGTGCCGATCTGGAAGAGGTATTGCTGGTACTGCCGGCCTATAACTTCAAACGGTTCCCGCTTCGTTCGAAAGTCGTGATCGAAGAAGGGGTCGTCCGGAAAGAAGATATCGCCAGGGCCGTATCCAATTCGCTTCGTTCCCAGGTCGACAAAGATGTCATGGTCGTCAATCCGATGATCGTCAAATACACGATCAACGGTCTGTCGACAAGACGTCTTCCGGAAAGGGAATCGACCAACGAAGTCATATGTGACATCGATCTGTTATGTGCGGATATCAACGTCTGTTACGACTATGTCTCTGCCGTCGAAAGCAGCGGAGTCAAAGTATTGGATATCGTACTCAATACCTACGGTATCGCCAAGGAAGCTTCCCTGTTTGAAGAATCACTGAGCCGTTCGATCATCGTTCTGGATGTGAACCGCTCCTGTACGTACCTGTCCTTGTTATCCAAAGGAAAGCTCGTATCGACGGAGATCGTATTCGACGGACTCAATTCTCTGATCAACCGGATCTATCGGACCTATTCGATCCCGTACAACGATATCGCAAAACTTGTCAAGTATTCCGTCAATTTCGACAGTGAATATCCCGATGATATCGTCTACGCCTGGTCACAAGGCGGAAGCACGAGGACAGTGACGACCAAAGATCTCAATGAGACGATCGCCAAGCCGCTCGATTCGCTGTGTGAAAAGCTTGTCACCATGTGCAAACCGATCATCGATTCCGGTGCATCGATCGTGGTGACCGGCGAAGGTCAGCAGATGCTGATGTTTGAAAAAATCCTGCAGGAAAAGGCGGGATGTGCGGTAAAATCCTATTATCCGGATACGATCGGCGTCAGAGACCCGTCATTTGCCGCCTTATATGGTGCATTCTTCGTTTATCGTGATAAAGTATTAATGAACGATCTCGATGTCTGCTGTGTCGATCTGATTAAATATGATTCACTGATCGATCACAAAGAACTCGATTCAGAAGGCGAGACGATCACTACCAAAATAAAGAACCTGTTTAAGCAATATATGGAAAAGGGGGACAGTTAGATGAGTATTAAGCCTGAATATAACCAAGTAGCAAGGATCAAAGTTTTCGGTATCGGCGGTGCAGGCTGCAACGCTGTTTCAAGAATGGTCAATGACGGAGTCAAAGGTGTCGACTTCTACGTATGCAACACCGATATCCAGTCTCTGAACCTTTCCAAATGCCAGAACAAGATCGTTTTAGGCAAAGAACTGACCAAAGGCTTAGGTGCCGGCGGCAATCCGGAAATGGGCCAGAAAGCTGCTCTGGAATCTCAGGAAGAGATCAAAAAAGCTCTCGCCGGTGCGGATATGGTATTCATTACCTGCGGCATGGGCGGCGGTACCGGTACAGGTGCTGCGCCGATCTTCGCAAAATTCGCCAAGGAACAGGGTGCTCTGATCGTCGGTATCGTGACCAAACCTTTCGATTTCGAAGGCAGAAAGAGAATGGACCAGGCCAATGTCGGTATCGAACAGATCAAACAGTATGTCGACTCTCTGATCATCGTCTCCAACAACCAGCTGCTCAATGTCATCGGCAAGATCCCTATGCAGGAATCCTTCAAGGAAGCTGACAATGTCTTAAGACAGGGCGTCCAGACGATCACTGACCTGATCGCTGTTCCGGCATTCATCAACCTCGACTTCGCAGATATCAAGTCTGTCATGGCAGGCAAGGGCACAGCCCTCATCGGTATCGGTATGGCGCAGGGTGAAAACAAGGCCAAGGAAGCAGCTGCCAGAGCGATCCGTTCGCCGCTTCTTGAAGCAAACATCAAGGGTGCCAAATCCGCGATCATCAATATCACCGGCGGACCGAACATCTCCTTACAGGATTCTTCGATCGCTGTCGACTTCATCAAAGAAGCTGCCGGCAACGATATCGATATCATTTACGGTGTCGCCATCAACGAATCTCTGGGCGAAGCGATCATCGTCACTGTCATCGCGACAGGATTCGATCTTCCTAGTACCCAGCACACTTCCGCTGCCGCGCAGACCAACCTGATCTTCGATCGCCCGAATACGAACAAAGAAGAGGAAGCAGGCAAGGATGAAGTCGTCACCAACAACGATGACGATGATGTCCCGGCGTTCTTCAAAACAAGGATGTAATTCAAAAAAGCCTCTTGTAAAAGAGGTTTTTTGATGCTTTTGTTTAATAAATTTGATTATATGGAACGATTCTGTTAATATATTATCTGTTATGTATAAATCAGAAGAAGTTCCTTTACCGTGTAGTCGCAGCACTTCAGAAATGAGGTGTTTTAATGGGTAATTCCGATTTATTGCTTATCATATCATTACTGGTCTTATGTTATAGCTTTTTTTCTGCTTCCGAGACTGCTTTTTCTTCCTTAAACAAGATCAAGATCAAGGCTTTGGCCAATACCGGCAACAGAAGAGCTGAACAGACCTACGAATTAACAGAGAACTTTTCGAAGCTGCTTACGACTATACTGATCGGCAACACGATCGTCAATGTTGTCTCTGCCTCGCTGGCAACGGTATTCTTTACCAACATCTTAGGTGGAAGCGGGGTAACGGTCTCATCCATCGTCATGACCTTAGTCATCATGATCATCGGAGAGATCATTCCGAAAAACGTCGCAAAATTCATTCCTGAAAAATTTGCGATGGCATGCACACCGATCTTACGATTCCTGGTGTGGATCTTTACACCGCTGACATTCATTTTCAATTATCTTGAAAAGATCATCGCCGGTTTCTATGGAGGAGAAAATGATGCATATTCGACAGATGAGTTCATCACGATGGTCGAAGAAGCAAACGAAGACGGCGATATCGAAGACCATGAAGCGGATCTGATCACCAATGCTTTGGAATTCAATGACCTGGATGTCGGTGAGATCCTGACACCGAGGATCGATGTGATCGCAGTCGATATCGAAGATTATACGATCGAAGAGATCGAGCTCAAATACCGGGATTCCGGATTCTCGAGACTTCCTGTCTATAAGGAAACGATCGATAACATCATCGGTGTCCTGATCGAAAAAGATTTCTACTATCATCTTTTCTATGAAAAGTCGGTAGATATCAAAGATGTACTCAAGAAAGTCATCTTTACCTCTCCGCAGGTGAAGATCTCCTCACTGCTCAAACAGTTCCAGACTTCCAAGACCCATATGGCTGTCGTCGTCGATGAATACGGCGGTACCGAAGGCATCATCACGATGGAAGATATCCTGGAAGAACTGGTCGGTGAGATCTATGACGAGCACGACGAAGTCATCGAATACTATAAGAAGCTCGATGACAACACTTACCTTGTCAAAGCGGATGTCGATTACGACGACATGTTTGAACATTTCGGCATCGAGATCGACGAAGAATACGAATTCAATACGACTTCCGCCTGGGTCATCGACATGCTCGATAAGATCCCGGTCAAAGGCGACAGCTTCGATTTCAAAAACATGCATATCGAAGTCACGGACGCCGATTCCAAGAAAGTCAATGAGATCAAGATCACTTTCATGGAGAAGGAGAGCGAAACCAAGGACAAGTAACTTGTCCTTTTTTTAGGCTATAATAATCTTATGCAGCAGTATTTTGTCGATCATGAATTGCACAGCGGTGATACGATAGCTCTTGATGAAGAGATCCTTTATCATCTGATCAAAGTCCTGCGGAAAGATGATTCCTATATCTTCCGTCTCTGTGACAGCAAT
The DNA here is from genome assembly GCA_045540935.1 of Erysipelotrichaceae bacterium. GTDB lineage: Bacteria > Bacillota_I > Bacilli_A > Erysipelotrichales > Erysipelotrichaceae > Colivicinus. Next base: position 4,259 of record JAZQIF010000067.1, read on the forward strand.
AAAGACATCTATCACGCCCATCTGAGCGGCAAAAAGAACTGCGTCATCCTTGAAAAACTGGATGAAAACAATGAACTGGACTGTCAGATCACCTGCATCCTTTCCCTGATCAAAAGCGATAAGTTCGAGCTCAGCATTCAAAAGCTCGTCGAACTCGGCGTGACCCGTATCGTACCTTATGAGGCAAAACGTTCGATCATGAAGATCAAAGATCTCAAAAAGATGGTCCGCTTAAGAAAGATCGTAAGGGAAGCCGCCGAACAAAGTCATCGCAATTTCATCCCGGAACTTTGCGATCCCATCGGATTCAAAGAACTCAAAAGTTATATGAGTGAGGCAAACTACATCTGCTACGAATCCGAACACAATATCGCCGATATCCCAAGGTCTTCCTCGGTCAGCTACATCATCGGTCCGGAAGGCGGTTTTGAGGATGAGGAATACAAGAACATCTGTGAACTGGGCTTTACGTCCATCTCTCTGGGAAAAAGGATCTTGCGGTCAGAGACCGCTGCCTTATATATGACCAGTATCATCGTAGGAAAACATCAATGAAGACATATGCAATGATGGTCCTAGGCTGCAAAGTCAACGATTACGAAGCGACCTATGTCCGCGAAAACATGAATAAATACTTTACCGAGACAGATTTCAAGTCCAAAGCGGACATCTATCTCATTTTTACGTGCTGCGTGACCAATACGGCGGAAGCCAAGACCAGAAAATTCATCCACGCCGCCAGACGGAACAATCCGGAAGCTTTTATCTGTGCGATCGGCTGCCTTTCACAGATCAAATCAGATACGGAAGTCTTTGAAGATGTCGATCTGATCATCGGCTCCGACAAGAAGGACCAGATCGTCGATCTTATAAGGGAAGGCATCAGAAAAGATCTGGTAGATCCAAAGATCTCGGAAGATTTCGAACATCTTTATATCGAATCCTATCCGACAAAGTCGCGTTCTTTCTTAAAGATACAGGATGGCTGCAACCAGTTCTGTTCGTATTGCGTCATCCCATATTCAAGAGGCAGGGAAAGATCAGCCGATCATAAAAGGATCCTCGAAGAAGCAAGACAGCTTTCAAAGACCAACAAAGAGATCGTTTTGACCGGTAT